>CACALG010000019.1 GCA_902533295.1 uncultured marine group III euryarchaeote
ATATTGTCAGTAAAAGTTCCAGAACCTCAGTTTGAAGGTCAAACAAAAACAAAACTTGGAAATTCCGAAGTAAAAGGGATAGTTGATACAATTATGACGGAATGTTTATCAGATTTCTTTGCTGAAAATCCTACAGATAGTCAAATTATTATATCCAAATGTATACAAGCATTCCAGGCACGTGAAGCAGCTAAAAAAGCAAGAGATTTGACTAGACGTAAAGGCATTCTTGAGGGAGGCGGACTTCCAGGTAAACTAGCAGATTGCCAGAGTAAGGATCCGGCAGTATCTGAGATTTTTATTGTGGAAGGAGATTCTGCAGGTGGCACAGCCAAGCAAGGTCGTGATAGAGCAACACAAGCAATTTTACCACTTAGAGGTAAGATTCTAAATGTAGAAAAATCAAGAATTGATAAAATATTAGCTAATACAGAAGTTATGGCTTTGATTACTGCTATGGGTTGTAGTATTACAGGTGTTGAAGGTGAAGATGAAGAATTTGAAATTGAAAAAGCTCGGTATCATAAATTAATTATAATGACTGATGCGGATGTAGATGGCGCTCATATTCGTACTCTTCTTCTTACGTTCTTCTACAGACACATGAAAGGTCTAATTGATGCAGGATATGTTTACGTCGCTCAGCCTCCGTTGTATAAAATTACTAAGGGTAAAAAACTCGAATATGCATATGATGATGTACAACTGGAAAGATTAATTTCTGAATTTGGTTCAGGTTATTCGATATCAAGATACAAAGGTCTTGGTGAAATGAATGCAGAACAACTGTGGGAAACTACGATGGATCCTAATCGAAGAACTTTGCTTCAAGTTACTATAGAGGATGCCGAAGCTGCAAAAACAGCTTTTGAGGATTTAATGGGAGATGATGTTCAGAAACGGCGTGAATTTATTGAGACAAGTGCTATGGAAGCCACTTTAGATATTTAACTTAATTCATCCATAACTTTTGGAAATGCATCCACAAACTTTTCTACTTCAGGTGTTGGTATTGAGAATGATACTCTGATAAAGTTGTCTCCAAATCTTGCAGAGACGTAATTACCAGCCCTTACGAAAATATCGTTTTCGTACAATAATTTGTCTTGAACATCTTGTGGATTTGCTTTATGTTTAGAAATATCAATTACCATCATACTAGCAGCAGAAGGATATACTGGCAATTCTACCCCTTCTATTTTGTCTACAGCTTCTTTGATTAAGCTTTGATTGTGTCTTGCAGTTTTTAGTAATCCTGGTAACCATTCAGATTTTGTTTTCAAGGCAGCAATTGATGCTCTTTGCCCTATCACATTAATTCCTAGATCTGAAACCATCGTTCCTCTAATATCCTTAATGAAATCCTTAGGCCCAACTAAGGATCCAACTCTTAACCCTGCGAGTCCGCAATTTTTTGAAACTGAATATGCCGTTATTGTTTTTTCAGGTAACAAATCAGCAGATAGGTGATGATTTGGGGCAAAATCCCGATATGTAATATCATCAATTATCCAAATATCATGATCCTCCGCAACTTCACATATTGCTCTTTTTTCATCCTTAGGGTAAGTACTACCGAGAGGATTTATCGGATCAATTAAAAATATAGATTTTGTATTTGGATTGATAGCATTTTTTATATCTTCAATATCAAACCTATAATTTCCACCATATATTGGTAAATCAGTGCATTTAGCACCTCCTAATTTAGCAAATTTGTGTACTACAAAATAAGAGGGATCTGATGTAATCATTTCACTCCCTTTAGGTTGAATATGGCGCATTAAACAGTAAAGAGCTTCAGTTCCACCATTCGTTATATGTAAATCTTGTTCTGGTAAATTTAAATCATCAAGAATTAACTCTCTGAGTTCAGGTAAGCCAGATGCTAAAGGGTACTTTGTGTATTCTCTTTCGTCATTAGATTTCTTTATTGCATCTTGGACTGCAGAATGTGTAGGTAAATGATTGGTATTTTGTGACATCCAAATTACATTTTTATTTGAGTGTGCATAGTCAAAATCATTACTCATATTTTATTATCTGGCCTAAAGGTATTAAGGTTGGGTTCATCCCATATAATAGGTAATAATGACAAGTCAACTTTTTTCCCGTTTAATCAATAATCAATTGTTTACGAAATTAACTTGGTTAAGATTTATAGGATTTGAATTTTGGATGGTTGGTTTTACGCCTTTCTTCATAGGTTTTGTAGTTGCATCAAATAAATTATATGATTTTAATCTCTTTTACGGTTTTTTGGTAATTGCAACTTTAACTTCATCTACTTTTGTTCTTAATCATATATATGATTTGGAATTAGATCGTAAAAATCCTCGAAAAGAATTTAGTTTACTAGTCCGAGGCACAATCAGTACTAAAAGCGCATGGTTTTTATTTTTGTTCTTACAAATATCCAGTATAGCATTATCGTATAATATCAATAATGAATTTTTATTTTGCATTTTAGGATTAACACTTATCTCTTTTGTGTATAATGTACCTCCTTTTCGGTTTAAAACAAAGCCAGGTTTTGACTTGGTAAGTAATGGTTTAAGTTTAGGTTTTCTAATTCCGCTCTCAGCTTGGTCAATATATCAGCCTATTCTAGAATTCCCTAAGTTGTATTTTTTCTCAATAATTTGCTACCTTTTGGCACTATATTGTCCTACTATGGCTGTTGATGTAGAATTTGATAGAAAATTTGGAATTCAAACATTTGCTACAAGGTTTGGTGCAATAAATACTATGAAAATTTCTTGGATTTTTACAATATTGGGTGTTCTTAGTCTTCTTTTTTCAGGTTTTTTTGAGATATTTCCTTGGAACTATAAATTATTGATTTGGACAGGTTGGCTCCTTGTACTGGAAATAATTGTCCATTATTTTTATTTACCAATAAATTCAATACCGAGTTATCATACTGTAGCTAAGGGATCAATTATCTTAGCAACTTTTGAGGCTACAGCAACATTATTATTCTTAATAATCTTTTTGGATTTATTGCCTATTGATTAACAAAACCCATCACTTTTTTACAATTCTCACAAGAAACTGCGATAACCCTACCAGCAGAACGTTGGTTGTCTCCCCCCTCAGCAGTGAAGTCTACCACTTGAAATCGATAAGTGTTTTTATCTACACCAATATCTTTGCTACAATTAGGACATTTAGCGGGGCCATCAGGGTCATTGTTACTTGAACTGAACATTATTATCACTAATTTTACGTTCTTTAATAAGTTAACTCTTTTAGACACAAGTTATTTGCAATATAATGCCAGACCTTATGCTGATAGGAACAGCCCACGTCATTGATTTGTCTTTACCTCTTGAGAGACACATAAAAAATTTCAGTCCCGATCTAATTGCACTTGAACTGGATAAACAAAGATGGTACGCTCTTAAAACACAATCTAAAAGAACGGAAGGGCCATTTTATTTGAGATTATTAGCCCGTTTACAAAAATATCTTGGAGATTCCTTTGGGAGTTCACCGGGTGCAGAAATGATGGTTGCAACAAATATTGCAAATACAATGGGAGCAAAATTAGCTTTTATTGATAAACCAATACTACATACTATACAAGGAGCGTGGAAAAATATGCCTTGGCATGAATTTTTTGGCATCATAACAGAAAGCATGATTTCTTTTGTTGGTGGCGGTGATTCTAATATTACGAATAGCATGAAAACGGGAGATTTTTCAAAGGAACTAGAACAATTTTCATCACAATACCCTTCTATCAAAAAAGAGTTAATAGATAAAAGAGACATTTACATGTCGACAAATATTGTAAAACTTTTTAGAACTCAAAATTGCAATAGAATAGTCGCCGTAGTCGGTGAAGGGCACGTTACCGGTATGGCTGAAAAATTAGCCAGTCTTGATCCTAAAATTGTCAAATTGAGCGATTTATTAAAAAATAATGATAACAGTGTTTCGTTCTCTATAGAAATTTAAAATTCATAAATTATTGCAAACCGATAATTCCAACTTGCTTGAACAGGTGTTCCACCATTTGTAAATTCGATTATGGCTTGATAGTCCCCTAAATTTAATTCATTAGTATTAGAAAATGCTTGATTCCAGGATCCACCTTCTCCACCACATGCAATATTCCCACTACCTTCACCAATAGATTCTCCACTTGAGTCCTGAACAACAAGGTTATAGTCTAATTGTCCCCCAAAACCAACGCAATTTATATCACTAAATTCTATTTCAATTGATTCTACAAAAATTTCAACTTCCATATCATATGTTACAGCATCTTCAACACCATCAACTAATTCATTTCCTTCGCCCTCATCTAAATAATCTTCAGGAACAACTTGTAGAATTTCTGTAAGCTCACCAGTTTTGTCATTTTCGTCTACAACAATTAGCGTTACATTATAGTAACCACCAGAGGGCCATGAATATTCGGTTGCAGAATCATTTGTAGTTCCACTATTTCCATCTCCAAAATCCCATCTGTATTCTTTTATTTCACCGTCTGGTCCACTGGAATCACTAGCATCCAGAGTAATGTTGGCTCCAGCCCTTATCTTTTCCACTTCACTTCCTCCATCCTTGAAAACAAATTTAGCTGTTGGCCCTAACGATTTTATTTCAATACTTTTGGATGATGTTCCTTCCTGCCCATTTCCATCTTCAACAGTTAATGTAACTGTATATCTTCCAGCTTCACCCCAACTATGTTGAGGAGATTTTAGGGATGAAGTCTGATTGTCTCCAAAATCCCATAAATAATCTAGAGCATCGCCTTCTGGATCATAGGAATCATCTCCAGAAAATTCTATTATTTCTTCGGTAAAAACAGATGTTTTGTCTGATTTAATAATTGCGACGGGAGGTAAGTTTGTAACTGAAAAGGAGTGACTTACAGAATTTGATTCGCCATCTGGATCCTCTACAGTCAAAGTTACACTATAGTCACCTTCATCTAAATCAAGACTAAACCTACTTTGTTTAGAGGCAGTATAGGTAGGGCCTCCGGCTTCACCCAAATCCCAATTATATGATAAGATATCGTTATCAGGGTCACTACTTGCCATTCCATCAAAGGTAACTTCTTTGCCTTCAGAATAGGATCCTCCATTACTTGGTGTAACTATTTTTGCAATAGGCGGCCTGTTTCCAGGCTCTACATTTATTACTACAATGTCTTGACTTGTCAAACCTCCAGGATCTTTTACTAATAAGGTTAAAACTAAATCACTTCCTGGAGTATCAATAGCAACAAAATCTGACATTTTTGTACTCAAATCTATAGGACTACCTAGACCTGAAAGCGTCCAAATGTAGTTTAATTCATCACCATCAGGGTCTGTTGATGCAGAACCGTCAATTTGGAAAGGTTTTCCAGCTTCAGCAATATATGCCTGTCTTGGCATCAGAATCAATGCTTCAGGTGCACGATTCGCCTGTTTATCATCATCAGTTTCCAAGCAGCCACTAAAAGACATTATGGCAAATGTCAGTGCTATTGCTAGAGCCTGTAACTTTTGCATTATTTATAATAGATTAGCCGAGTATAAAGAATATGCGTCTATAATTTATGCAACCAAATTTGTTCTTATTGGCCTTTTTGCTCCACACGCTTCACAATGCAGATTCAAAGTTCTTCCAGTTCTTAGGAATGAAGTATCTGGCCTATTACATTCTTGGCAAACAATAAAAGTATCAATGTATAATTTTATTCTTTCCTTTATCTTTTTCTCAGGAACTCTACCTTGTAATACCAATCTTCTTTTATCTACAGAACCAGCAGTTCCTAATTCTTGTAAAAGAAATTTATACAAGTGATTTTCATCACGCCTAAGCGCATCAACAATCTCGGAAAAGTTTCTTATTATTGTTTTTTTGCTTCCTTCATGTAGTATTTCAGGTTCTGGAGGGCTAAATCGTTCAGCATTTTGCATAACATCTTCTAAGCCCTCACGAGCTCGTTCTAGCAATTTTTCGTAGTCTAAATCCACAATCTCCTAAAAACTCCCTTTGTAAAGGCTTTCCTTTTATGCTTTCTTGATGAAACCAAAAAGAAGTCCGAGTGAGAATCCAAAATGTTGAATGAACAAAACTAAAGGCGCATACAGGCCTTGTTTCAACTTTCTAGTTTGATACCCCACTAGAATTCCAGCTAATCCTAATATTCCAAAATAGGCTCCTAAAAGGAAATGTGGAACTTCCATGTCAATTTCATGACCTAATATATCTTTTTCATTCAAAGAGATATAATACAATGAAATTAAAGCTATAAACGCAAAAACAAAAACAAAGTATCTAGGATCAAAACTACCAGGGTGCATTTTTGTAACTTGAGCTCTTGTTTTTCCGTAATTGAACATTTGTTTTAGGAAAGCAGATGGTCTAGATCTTCTATGGTGCCATACAACAACATCTGGTGCGTAGAGTATTTTGTACCCTGCTTTTATAACTCTAATATCGAATTCAGCATCTTCTCCAGGCCACAAAGTATCATGAAATTTTATCTCATTAACAATTTCTCTTTTTATTATGTAATTACATGTAGGATTGTGTGCAATTTCTTTTGCTTGTGCATGTCCAATAGTGTATCTAAATGAAAACAAAAATTTAGAACCAAATATCCGCCCCACAGCTTTAGCAAAGGGCAATTCTTCTTTTGGAGTGTAATTTGGACCCCCTACACCTACATAATCTTCATTTTCTTTCAAATGTTTTATAGCATTTTTAATCCAATCATTTCTGAGAATTGTATCGTCGTCTGTAAATGCGATTAAAGAGCCTTTAGCCATCTCTGAACCAATGTTTCTTTTTTTACCTGCTGCAACAGGTTTGTATTCAACAGTAGTGCTTACTCCTGCCTCGCTCGCTATTTTCGAATGTTTTTCAATTAATTTCGTAGGAGAATCACCAATCAATATTAGTTCAAATTTTTCTTTTGGATAATCTAATTCTATAACACTTTTTACTAATCCTCTTATGAACTTAACATTGCCCGTTGTAGGAATAACGATTGATACAAATGGTTCATTTTCCAATTTTCATGACCTCTCTCTAATCAAGCCTTAGTATATGGATATAAAATACTACTTAATTCATCATTCAGGTTCAAGGCGTAATCCTCATTTTTAGTAAGAATAACAATCTTTCCAGAGGTATAAATATTAATTTTACACTCTTTTTCGATAGATAATAGAGATCCAGTATAAGCTTTAGTTTTAAATTTACGATTTTCTAGCACATCTTTTAAATTTTCTAAATCAAGACTAAATTTTTTCTTAGGCATAAGGACGTATGACTTACAACTTTTGCATGGTTTTACAATATTGAATACAGATTCTTTGTTTATTCCCAATATATAATTTCTATCCTTAATGTATATTCAGTATTTCCTCTTTCGTGATCTACCACAATGAACCAGTCCCCTAATTCATGCCTTTCATCAAACCAGGCACGATCCGTACTATTATAGTAATCCATCTCAATAAGATTCACTTGTTCATTTTCGCTAGTGTCATGTGTATAATTCTTAGCGACACATTCATTGCATTCTTCGTCTTGATTGTTTCCTTCGTCTTGGTCGGGATTCCTATCTTGTGTATGGTTGTACAAATATAAATCTAAATCATCATCATGTAATGAACTAGTTTCGTATTCTAGAGTAGCTCTAATAAATCTTGCAGGAAGACCGTACAATTGGACTAAATGTTCTTGTTGCCCAGAATCAATAGTCCTTGTAGTACTATAATCATAATTTATTTTCAATTCAACATCATCAGAATAACTTGCTTCATCAGTTTCTCCCATTTCATTTGTAATTCTAACTTTAACAGTATAAAGCCCAGAATCAAATTTTTGGTTTATTTCAGGTCCTGAAGTTTCTTTCTCTGAAACAAATCCTTCAGCTGAATCATATGAGAAATCCCACTCATATTTTGTGATTTGGCTCTCAGATATGGAGTCAGCTGCTGAGAAAGTATAGCTAATCTGTTCATCCCCATTCATGGTCGATTCAGTATCATCATCAGTTGTAATAATGGCTCTTATGTCACTAGTCGGTCTTTCAATTTTAACTTTCGCAGTTGTGGTTCCAGTTTTATCTCCATCACTAACAGTAAGGGTAACAGTGTATGTTCTTTCATCAGAATATAAATGAATAATTCTTCCATTATTACTAATGTCTCCAATTTTGTTATCGTTATAATTATCGGCACTATCGAAATCCCAATAGTATTCTAAAACATCATTTTCAGGATCGCTACTTCCTTTTCCTGTGAAAATTATGTCTGTATCTGGTTCAAAGGGTGAATTTCCTTCAATTTTGATAACTGCAGTCGGCGCTTTATTTTCTTCAACATCATCTAGAAAATCTAGACAACCTGAAAAAATTACAAGTCCTGTAACTATTACAGACAGATATCTCATGATGTCCAAATTCTGTATGCTATTATAAATTCTTTTACCATAGTGGTGCAGGCGCCGGGATTTGAACCCAGGTTGAGGGGTTGGAAACCCCTAGTCATACCAGACTAGACCACGCCTGCTTAAATCTGTATTTTAAATTGTGAACCAGGTCCACACCCTTCAGGAACTTTTACATTAACTAATTGGCCAGTTGGTGCTTTAATTTGAATTTGTTGTCCAGCCATCACACCATCAGGAACTGTAACAGTTAGTATGGTTGGGGCGGCAGGCGGAGGTGGAGTAGCAGCAGGAGGGGGTGGAGCTTGAGGTGCAGTTTCGGGAATAGCTGCAGTGCTTGGAGGTGGTGCTGCGGCAGGCGGGGGTGGAGTAGCAGCAGGAGGAGGTGGGGCTTGAGGTTGAGGTGGTGGGGCTTGAGGTTGAGGAGGAGCCATTGGAGCTGCAGCTCCAGGCGCCCCTTCCATTCCAGCCCATTCATCACTAAAGTCATCAGCTTTGTTTTCGGAACCACCAAAAGCTCCTTTAGATTTTTGTTGTAATCCATATACTGCAGCAGTTCCTAATCCGAGAATTAAAACCAGTCCTACAAGACCTAGTATTGTAGATTCAGGCATTCCGCCTTCCTCATCTAGCTTCTCAGTCTCAGGCCCTGCAGTATTTGCAGCAGAATTTACCATGAATGTGATTGTAGTTTCATCAAATTTCGATGGGTCTCCATTAGATTGTACTCTAATTTTTAGCATTGCTTGGTTGCCAGCTTCACTATCTGGTGCTTTGACACTTAGATAAATTGGTTTCTCTCCTCCCGCTTCTATGGTTATTGAGTCTGGTTCACTAAGTTCCCAGTCATTTCCACCCACTTCCCAACTAGCAGTGATATCTACTAAATCACTAACATCAGCAAAGTTCTTTACTTTTACATATTGAGAAATACTAACAGTTTTCCCAGCATCTAGACTAATTGTATCACTTTGCGGTAAAACTATTTGAACATTGTATTCTCCCTGTACCGAAATTTCGATTTCTAATTGAACAGAACCAATATCGTCATTATCACCACTAACTTTACCTTTTACAACAACAGTTACTACATCTCCTGCATCAGCACCGGATGAAATACCAATTTGTATTTTCGCTGAGGAACTCTCTTCATATGCGTCCAATGTTCCAGGACTCATATCCTGGAAACTCCAGCCACTAACTGAATTCTCCGCGTCACCTTGATACATGAGTATTTCGACAATTTCATAACTAATGCTTTCAGACCATTTGTTTAAAATTCTGAAATTGTAATTTACAGAGTCTCCAGGTTGCCCTGCAACATTACTTGAAGTAGGAGTAAGCCCAATCCCATAGTAAACTCTAACATAGGTTGTTAATTCTAGTGTATTATCGACCTCCCCATCATTTCCAGAACTAGCGGTGATTGTTAAATCATCGTTATCTCCATAGTCAACGTTGTCTTCAGCTTCAATGGTTAAAGTTACGATTTGACTTGAAAAAGCATCGATTGTTATAGAATCATCACTGAAATCAGCATCCCAATTATTAGATGAAGTGGATAAACTGATTGTATCCTGCTTATTTCCATCATTATTTAGTTTAATTTGGTAAGTTGTTTCTCCGCCAATATCTACAGAGCCTTCAGTACTTCCTTCCCCATCAATTTCAAGAGATACTGCGGCCTTTTCGTTCACATTTACAGTTAAATCAAGGACTTGTTTGTTACCTTCCGGATCACTATTTTCTTTATCTCTACATTTAACATTCACATTATAAGTTCCATAAAGTGCAGACTCGGTTGCACTTACAGTTACAGTTATACCACTTCTTATTGAGTTATCCGCTACATCTACAGCAGGTAATGAGGTTGCTTCTGAACTAAGATCATCTTGTCCATCATTACTCCACCACACATCTAAACCATTGCTTTCCAAATCATTTGAATTAGTTATGAATAATTCATATTCACGAGGTTCATCTAGGAAATTTTCTATTGTTACTTTTAGTTCGACCGTTGATTCAGGATCAACAGAACCTTCTCCATCATTAGGTTCATCAAATCGGAAGTCAAATTCAGCATCTTCTGCAGTAGCATTTCCTGTGGCAAAGCCAATACTAACCAGCAAAGCCATAAGCGCCCAAATTCTCAAAGTGTTCATATCAGTCTTGTTCAAATAAGCAGACGATATTAAATATTATCTTATTGAATTGAGCAAAGCCTTTACGTGGTCCTGTAATTACAAGAATTGTGGAAATTACAGACAATCATTTTCATTTGGACCCTAAAGGTCAACAGGAATTAGCAGTTAAGGATTTTTTAAAAGCAGGAGGTACTCGTTTAGTTTTAGTCAATAAACCATATAGCTCATGGAAAA
The DNA here is from genome assembly GCA_902533295.1 of uncultured marine group III euryarchaeote. GTDB lineage: Archaea > Thermoplasmatota > Poseidoniia > MGIII > CG-Epi1 > CG-Epi1. The sequence goes on from CACALG010000019.1 coordinate 10,791, forward strand.
GATTGGATGAATTCAAAAAGCAGGTAAGTATTACAATGAAATTGGCTAAAAAAGCCAGAGAAGCAGGGGCTAAAGTTGCAGTTGTAGCTTCACCACACCCTATAGATTTAATTAAACTTATAGAACATATGAATGAAGAAGAGGCATCTGAGATTTATATAGAAGCTGTTGATTTTTGTACAGGCTTAGTCAATGAAAATGAGATTGTTGGTTTAGGGGAATTAGGTCGGCCGCATTTTGACGTCGAAGATAGAGTATGGGACCTTTCAAATCGAGTTCTTTGTGAATCCTTAATGAGAGCTAGAGAAGTAGATGCAGCAGTAGTATTGCACACAGAATCAGGTACTCCTAAAGTAATGTCAGAGCTATCAGACATTGCTTCTAAAGCTAATTTTCCTACAAATCGTTTAGTAAAACACTATGGAGGGCCAGGATCAATCGAAAATCCAAATGGCATTGTAGTTTCCATGATATCCTCTTCAACAAATATAGAGTTTGCATCTAAGACTGAATTTAATTTTATGCTAGAAACAGATTACTTAGATGATCCAAAAAGACCAGGAGCAGTTATGGGTCCAAAGACAGTTCCTCGTAAGACTCTCAAAGCCATGAAGAATAATATTTTATCCGAAGAGCAGGTATACAACATACATACGAGAATTCCAAATTCAGTTTATCGAGATTTTGATTAAATCTCTACTTTTTCCTCAGACTTGAGTTCCCACTCTAGATTTAATCTCCATTGTCTACACCAAGCCTCGATAACATGCCTTTCATGATTGGTTCCAACAAATTCAGTGATTACGACATCCTTTCCTCTTTTTGACATTTTGAATGCACCAGTCATTCTCGTAGAACTAAAGATTACGTTGCATGCACCTAAACCAAATTTCTGTTTAACATCTTCACTAAGGTAATGAGCCAAACGATCACCTTGATTTAGAACAAAACTTCCTTGAAAGAGATGCCCTTTGATGTAATCCATATCATCTTTTACAATCCAATAGAGAGTTTCACTCCCCTCCTTCAAGAATCCTTTAACTAATACTTCATCATTTTCTAGCCTAAGTAAAATCTTTCTTAGTTCAGCCATAGGTATTTCACCTTTTAGTAGCATTCCTAAACCCTCTGCAGAGACAATTCCAAACGATAGAATCAATCTTTTTACAACATGGAATCTCGCTTCGTCAGGTTCATAAATTCGGTTAACAGGTAATGTTCTGTAGTTTCCTCTTGCAGTCCTAACTAAATTCAGTGATTGGTATAACCTAGCTAAAGATTGTTTGAATGAATCAGGATCCATTCCACTCCTTCGGTAAAGTTCTTCTCGTGGTAGCCCTTTAGAATCAATAGCAAGAGCTAGTAATCTTCGATCATCAGGTTCTGGTGCTACATTCCTGGCATCTCGGTAAATAATTGCATCTCTGACATTACAATAAGTTGCATATCCTGGAATCATCACACCTTGTACTAATTCCATTTCATTACCATAATCTCTAGGATGGAAAAAACGACCTTGTACCCTTAATGACAATTCATATTCAGACCTAATTCCACCCAGTTCACGGAAAGCCTCAGCAGCACTGGGGTATCTCTTTTCAGGATTTATCCTTTGTCTCCATAATAAATAACCATAAATTTCTCTCTCTTGATATTCACGATTTATAACGGGACCCTTTACAAGCCAATTTCTAATTCGTTGATATCCTTTCTCTACAAATTGCTCAACTATTTTTTCATCTAATTCTTCAACTTTGGTGTTTGCAAATGCCTTAAAACGAATAATATTGCTATGGAAATTTTCTTGATAAGTTGCGAATTCATCTAATGCATCTAAAAAATCAGATATTTCGGTATTATCCTCTAAAACTACTTCTCTAATGTCTAATAATCCAGACATAGCCCATGCTTCCATGTATCCTCCAACCATCCCACCACAGATTATGGGATTAGTCCATGCTTCTCCATAGTTAGAGTACATTTCTCTACGAATATGCGTAAGCATGGGGTCTCTCCAAGAGATAACACGAACATTTTTTTCTTCCTTTATCGTTTTTATGGTTTCAACTTCTTCTTTAAGACAATATTCAAATAATCTTGTTGCTCCAACCACTACTATTTTTGCTACAATATCTTCTTCTTGTAAATTGTTAAGGATTGTTCTTGTCACATTTAATGGCAACCCACATTCTCTCCTAAGTTCTGCAAAAGTTAAAGGCCCAGTACTTCTCAATTGGTCAATAACCAATTGTTTTTCAGGTTTATCTGGTGAATCATATTCATTCAGTAGTCGATATCTATTATGTGTAGTCCAAGGATTACGATGTCTATTGTACCTATGTATCATCAATTTTTCTTCTAGAGCCCGAAGTGCCCCATCTATTAATTCACTTTTTACTTCTAATTCCTTAGCTATTTCACTTTTTGATAGTGGAGGACTTCTCTTTAGCATATCTACAATTAAATTTTGTATTTTTCCTTCGGGTTCTTTTCTGAATAAGGCTTGATACATCCCAATTTTATTTGCAGGCACATATCTAAGCCTTCCAGCTGAGAATCTTCCTTGTAATATTGAATCCGAGTCTCTCCATTCCCACCATTCTTCTAGATTTGGATTTTCAAGTCTGTGAAATACAGTTCTAGGAGATGAGACATCATTGTGTTGATCAAAAAGAGTTTGTAGACTTGAGAATTTTTTGAACAGTTTATAATCGATATATTCTCTCAAAATTTTCTCAGAAATTACATCAACATCTCCGAGCGATTGCGCTTCAAGATATATAACATCCTCAGCTAATAGATATTGGGGCGTGTTTCTTCCTAATATGAAATTACCACCCTGTATTGTTCCTTGTTCTTCAAGATCGTAAAGTGTTTGACTAATTATATCCTCAGACAGTCTAAGGTCTAGTGCAATATCCTCTTTTGCTTGAGGTCCTACGAATCCTAAATGGTTGGTAATAATCCAATCTAAAGCTTTTTCATATGAAATAGTTTTATCAATTTCTCTCTTTCTAAAACCATTGGGTGTTTTCGAAACAAGATAATTTTTCTCAAGTTCTTCAGAAATCTTCTTGGATTTAATTTCCTTCACACCTTTTAATTTGTCGTATATTTTTTTAGTCGCTTTTGACAAAGTTTCATCAATGGCATAAATCGCTTGATAATATGGGGCAAGTTCAGGAATCACAAATAAATCATCTTTTTCCCCCGTCCAAACTGATTCTACGACCCCGTCCTCAATCATATTGTGGCATAAATCCTGCATTTCAGTTGTAGCCATATCTGTCATTCGATAAGCAGATTTTTTCCGTTCATTTAGTAAGTAGATTCCACCTATTTGTTTAATTGCCTGAATCATTCCTTCCCTACTTCCAATGATAGGTTTCTTTTCATTAAAATAACCATCTATCAAATCCTTTTCAAATCTTGGTTTTTCACCATCACCTTGTTCTAATACTCTACCTAAAACTTGAGCATGTAGTTCTCTCAAAAGTGCAGATCTATCCTCCATAAGCACAATATCACTTAAGCCAG
>CACALG010000020.1 GCA_902533295.1 uncultured marine group III euryarchaeote
AATAGTGTAATTGACTTGTCACTTTAATGGTTCGGGCTTCGGCGTAATTGCCTTATATGGCCGGTTGGTCGAGACGAATTAGCGGGGGTCGCATAGTCTGGCCATTGCGTTGGATTGCTAATCCAATGGGATTTATCCCACGGGGGTTCAAATCCCCCTCCCCGCGCCATCGTATCCTCTGACGAGAACTTTTCAGCTGACTTCGTCTATTTTTGGCCATAATACCCAAAACAAGGGGGTGTCATAAGGAGGTGGTCTATTGGAAAGTGTACGTTTCGTCGTGATTCATAATAAATCTGACAGGTTCTTCAGGGAAAGTGAAAGTTACCGTAGTCCAATACTCTGTCCTATCAGTATTATCATTTTCATCCCATTCACATTCATCTGTTACCTCAATGTCTCGTGCTAACCAGTTATGTGCGCCACCGTTTATCGCTGCGATACTAACACCCTCGACATTCTGGAACTCAAAATGTGTATGAAAACCAGCACAGGTTCCATTTATTGCAAAGGTCGGTGGAGTGCCAACATACTCAACCGTTACTGTGTTTCCGTTCTTTGTGATATTCATATAAGGCTTGAGTACAGTTTCCCAACCATTTCCACCAGATTGATTAGTTATCGAGCTAATCGATTTAAGCTCAATTGTACTATTATCAGGCGCATCATATCCCGATGATTTCATTTCTTCTATTTCCATTCTAAGTTTTTCTATTTCAACCGTTAAATTTTCAACCTGAGATATTAATTCTATATAATCGGTACTGTTTACATAATAGGTATCATTATTGTAATAATAATTATTAGTTTCATTCCCACCATTATCTCCAGTTCCAACTGGTTCTATGGTTTCTTTTTCAGTGTTTTCGTCCTGTTCTATCGAATCAGAAGTATCATCAGCTAAGCATCCAGTAAAGGAGGCTGCCAACAAACAAATCACTAACAAGTAGGCTTTGCTCATAATAGTAATAGGCATTTCTAAGTATTTAACACTATTGAAGAAGTAAAGTTAAATTAAAGCAAACCTTTGGTTTTTTCTTGGTAAGAAGAAGGTTTAACAAGCCAAAAGCAGGAAAAAGTTTAGGAGATTTATATCCTGAATTAGTTGATGAATGGGATTATGAAAAAAATGAGAACATTACTCCCTTTGACGTAGGACCAAGTGTGAACTATCGTTTTCATTGGGTTTGTAAAAAGAATTCTGAACATAAATGGGATGTCGAAGCAAGAGACAGAACAAGAGGTAGAGGATGTCCTTATTGTTCAAAGGGAGGGGCTTTTGGAAGAAAAAGATTCACAGATTCGACTTCATTTCAAGGAGAATATCCTGAATTAGCAAGTTTTTGGGATTATGAAAAGAACGGAGATACCAAGCCCAATGATATCCTGCCCAACTCTGCTGAATTATTCTACTGGAAATGTCCAAAAGGAGATGATCATAAGTGGCGACAAAAACCAAATACGTTAGTATCTGGATTTAAAATAAGAAAATCTGAGGATGTGTTTGGATGTCCATATTGTAGTGGTAAAAAAGTCTCTAAAACAAACAGTTTACTCGAATTATATCCTGATGTTGCCTCTTTCTGGCATCCTGAAAAGAATGATTTGAATCCAAATGAAGTAACTGCTAATTCTGACAAAATGGCTTGGTGGCTTTGTCCTGAATGCAAATTCGAATGGGAAACAACTCCCCACGCTAAATCTTACAGAGAAACTGGATGTCCACAGTGTCGATTAAGTCAAATGTCTGAAAAAGAAGTTTTGTTAGCCTATGAATTGAAACATTTTTTTGAGGTGAAATTTGGCTTTAACAATATAATAAAAGGAAAAACAAAAGATTGGGATGTAGATATATTCATAGAAAAACTGGGTTTAGTAATAGAATATGATGGGGCTTTTTTCCATAAGGATAAGTATGAAGTAGATACTCGAAAAACAAAAGACTTACAAAAAAATGGATACTCAGTTATTCGATTACGAATTAATGAAAAAAGATACAGACTTGAAAAGATTACTGAGGATGATATTGAAATACCTTCTGAACTTTCAATCAAGGAAACAACAAATATTCTATTGGAAAAAATTGAAGAAGTATGCAATTTAAAGATTGAAGGATTAGAAGAATATCTAAAATCTAATGAATCTGTAAACAAGAAATCTGCGACCCAATATATCTCTCAATTAATGAAAGATAAACATCAAACAACATTAATGTGATATTCGTACATTATGTACATAACAAACATATACAAACATTAGAGAACAATATAGTAGGGCATACATATACGTACATAATGAACATATACGTACTATAGAACATACATATATGTACATAAGAAAGAAACCTATACACAAACGTTCACAAAGTATTCTACAAACGTTCGTATATCGGTGCTAATGTTCCTTACTTATTCCTAATAACTGAGTACGGATAAGACCAATTTGTACCCTATCACTGAAGTTTGCATAATTTTAAATTAAACAAAGGCGTCAGGGGAGTGAACTAAAATGTTCTAACGGTATTACTGTTTTGAACTTTAACAGGATTGCCATTCATTTTAATTTTAACATACCATATAGAATCACTCTGATTACAGCTTGAATCATAGTTAGACGTTCCTTTTTCTATTTCAATATTTGGGTCGCCAGCCCGAAACTCGTCGTCTTCGAGAGGCCCACCATAATGAAAGCTACCATCTGCCCATATTATTTCATCATTTGAATCCATAAAGATGAGATCCGATATGATGTCATAAAAACGGCTTGCACTTCTACACTCTTGTGCATAGTCATCTTTGTAGTTGTTACCATCCGTATACATATACTTGATAGTAATACTTGTTTTCAATAGAGGTAATTTGGTTTTTGTTAATTCAAAATGTGAATAATTAGTTTCTGTAAATTGTACTTTGCTGTATGATAAAGGAATACCATCAACATAGGCCACTCCAATTAGAATTCCAACAATCAGTACAACTACTGTTTTCTTATCAATATTATCTTTAAAATCTTTAGCATTTCCAGGAAGCATATCTCTCCAGCTCATAATCAACTATACTTCTCTCTCTTTTAAAACTTGAGACAGGCCGGATGAGGAAGCCTGAAACCTTAAATTAAACAAAGCGTTAGGGAGGTGTGAGTGAAGAAGACAAGGAATGGTATAACAAAATCGATGTTAATCGCACAGGCTTTTTCTGGCTCGTGTTAGCCATCTTCCATATGACTTTCAAAGATAAAGGATTAGGCCTGATTATTTGGGGTGGGATATTAATGATTATAATTTTTGTTTTAATGTCCTAAGAAACTCGGTGCTAATGTTCCTTACTTATTCCTAATAACTGAGTACGGATAAGACCTCCCCGCGCCAAGCAATAATCTAATATATTAGCAAGCGAATCGAGGAATATGTTAGAATCTGTTAAACTAGCAATAGCGATGGCTATCGCACTTTCATTCTGTACGCCATGCTCTTCTGGTTTTGCTGATGAATTTATTGAAATTGAAACTGAAGATTCTGACAGAACATATTCGAATGGTTGGACTCACCGACCACTAGGTGAACTTTTCACAAGTTTGAGTTGTGTATATTGCATGAGTTATGCTGATCCAGCTATGGAAGAAGTAATACATGATGGGGAAGTTGATGAAGCTAATCCTTACAATGTTGTTGTTTTCCATCAAACAAATGGTGGTGCAGGAGATGACCCATTCCATACACAAGATTCCAGATCAAGAATGAGAGATCATTATGGTCAAACAGGAACTCCTAACGCACAATTTGACGGTAACTATCGTTATGTTGGAGGTGGTGGCGAAGGAAATTATGATGATTACACTGCAGCTATGTCTGAATCAGGGCAGAGAGAGGGTGAAGGAAACGATGAGCCTTTCAAAATAGTTGATTTAGATATTTACAGTGAATTTATAGGATCAGAATCTGAAGGTGAGGCTGGACAATTCAAACTCAGTGTTGACATTACCTATCATGGACAAACTGGTGGCGATGATGGAATTCCTACAGAACCTGATGATATCACGGGAGAAAGTCCGGATCTGAATGGCGAACTCATTGTATTCATGGTAGAAGATGGAGTACCTGCTTATTCTTCATACTTAGATGAAATCTGGACCAATAGAATGGTATTTAGAGAATATGGAATTAATGATGAAGAATTTACTTTATCTGAGGGAGAGTCTACTACTTTCAGTGCTGTTTGGAAAGTACCAACTACACAAGTTGATGGAGATGGAGTAAGTGGAGATATCAAAATTCCAATTAATCCGGGACGAATAATTCCTATTGCAGCTGTTTTTGATTTAGATGATACTGATTCTGGTAACGACCAAGATTCAAATGGTGATGATACATATCCTACACCTAGAGCAATTCAATCTGCTACACCGCAGTCTACTGAATATGATAATCCAGAACGTGATGTTCCAGAAATAACAAAGAAAACTGAAAGATATTTAGATGAAGGTGCTGAAATTAAAGCTCTATTTGATGCAGACGAAGGTATCGGAGCATCTTTTGTCGTCTACAATTATGAATCAAGTAACTTCACTGGTGAATGGTTTACTGATGAAATGAAAATTGAAGGTGAAGAAGTCTGTGATGAAAATGGAGTGTGTTACGCTTATTCTGGAGCCTCAGGAACTTCTCTTGTTCCTTATTCTGGTGATAGTCCAATATATTATCAAGTTCTTTTTTCTGATGGAAATAAAACTTCAAGTAAAACTGAAGTGCTTCTATTCGTAGGAACTGATGGGGGAGCCCCTCCATCGGAAAAAGAAGGATTACCGTTCTTGTTAATTGGTGTTGGAGCTATCGTTTTAGCTGCAATATCTGGATTTGTTATATGGGCTCGAAGGCCTGTTGAAGGGTCTTGGGAAGATACCGAAGTTTGGGACTGAGAAACAAACAAAAGTGTAAAATACGTCCCGTAGACTATTAGATTAAGGTGATAGTGTGAACAAGAGCCGGAATTTACTAGCCGTTGCTGTCTGTTTTTTATTTGTTATTTCATCAATTTCAATGCCTACGGGGGCTAATAATCAAGAACCTGATGAATATCCAAATGGATGGACTCATAGACCAATTATGGAACAATTTACCAGTCTAGGGTGTCCTCCATGTATGGGGATTGATCCAGACGTAGCAAAATTATGGAAGGAATTTAGAGAAGACCCTGCACAGCCTGTAACTTTTGTGTCATTCCACCAAATTAATGGTGGTTCTGATGATGAATTTGCTAGTCAGCAAGCTAAAGACCGATATAATCACTATTCTGTTCAAGGTACACCGGATGCACAGTTTGACGGTGGTTACATAGAAGAATTAGGTGGTGGTGATGGAACTTATGATACCTATAAGGATCATTACTTTGAGTGTGGTGAAAGAGATGTTAAGCCTACAGAATTGAGAGTGTGGCAAGAATTTCGAGAAGATCGATTTGTCTTTAATGTAAATTTAACTTATTTGGGTGAAGGTGGATTCCGCCTTCCTACTGATCCAGATATATTAGATTCAAGTGTTTATTTATTCGTAGTAGAGGATGATATTATGGCTTGGAGTTCTGTCGAAGAAAAAGAAGTTATAACTCATAATGTTTTCAGAGAAACTGCATTACATAATGTGCAAGTTAGTCTACAGCCTGGTGAAACTTGGACAGAAGAAGTCGAATGGGTTATTCCAGATACTATCATGTATCCAAGTGGTCACGAAGATCGTGACGGGAATCCTCAAGAGGGTGAACATCCTATTCCTACTCCAATTAATCCTGCTAAAATTTCAGTTGTAGCCGTAGTATACGACAATGATGATACCTCCAGAACTACATCATCTGGAAAGACCGGTAATGCAGCAGACACACCAAGAGCTGCCAATTCAGCAACTCCAGAATCAACAGCATATGATGAACAAAATGAACCACCGAAAGTTGTTAGCTATGATGAGAAACTAGATGGAAACATAGCAAAAGTTAGTGCCACTCTAGAAGATGAAGATGGAATCGGTTCTGCTTATGTAATTTATAATTTCCATAATGGTTCATACAATGATGAAGCCTGGGGTGTAATGCCTATGGAAATAGATGAGAACAACGTAGCTTCTGCATCTATTGAATTTAGTAGCGGAGATCCTGTTTGGTATCGTATTTTGTTAGTCGATGGAAAGCAAGGTTTTGCAGCTAGTGAAGCTAAGCAATTCGAAGGTACTGGAACTGGTAGTGAGCAAGATTCACCAGGAATTGGTATTGTTGGAATAATTTTTATGCTATTTATCTTACTAAATCGAAGAAGAAACTAGGTGAAACCGAGTGGCAAAACAAAAAACCAACTGGGATAATCTTGTAGATAATGTAAGCCAAAGTGATTGGTACAATTCAATATTAGAAAACAAGGTCCTATTTGCGGTTGGAAGTACGACTATGCTAATCTTAGTAGTCATACTTTATGGAATGGTAGGAGGCAGTAATGAAGCACCGGATTTTACACTAAAAGATACTGATGGGATAAGATTTTCTCTATCAGATTACGAAAAAGATGAAAAAATTGTAATCCTTGATTTTATGTTTAGTACTTGTGACCCTTGTGAAAAACTTGTGGAAGATGCTTTATTACCTTATAAAGAGAAAATGGATAACAATGATAGAGATAATAACATCACGCTACACAGCAATAAAAATGTCGTAATTATCTCTGTTAGTGTATTTGGAGAAGATAGCCAAAAAACTCTAAAAGACTATGCTGAAAAGTATAGTTGGAGACACGCTTTGGATGTTGATCCAGATGAACCTGAAAATATTAAAAAACAAGGGAAAACAACATTAGATTATTCAGTTACTGGAACTCCGAAAATATTTATTATAGATAAAAAAGGAAAGATGACCTATTCTAATACTGGACCTATTGACCTAGAGAAATTAATAGAAGAATTGGAAAAGGCTGATTCTGGACAAGGTGGAGTTGCTAAACTACAAGAATCTTCAATTTATCTATTTGCTATTATGTGTGGAGTGATGGTGTTTTTTTCTCCATGTTCATTCCCCATGTTACCAGGATACATGTCTTTTTATCTTACTAACAAGAAACAAAGAAAAGGTGCGTTTGATGAAGCTGCTGCAAGAGAAACTTTACCTGATGGTTTAGCTGCTGCCGCAGGTTTAATGAGTGTCCTCTTATTAATTGGAATTTTGTTAATTCCATTCGCTGATGCCATATCGAAAAGTAATATTCTTGGCAACTTGGAGGTTATTGTAGGTCTGCTATTGTTAGGATTGGGGATTGTTATGGTTATGGAATATGATTCGGAGAAAATTGTCAGGCCTTTCCGCCAACTACTTTCAGAAATTGGTAATTCAAAACCAATGAAAATTGCAAAGGACTATATTGAAAAAGGAATTTTGGCCCTTACTGGTAAACAATTCAGTTTTTCTGACAGTGCTGAAGGTACAAAAGTTGGATTGTTTTGGTATGGTGTTGCCTATGGTTCTGCTGCTGCAGGTTGTGTCGCGCCTGTTGTGATAGGTTTACTAGTTACTAGTGTAGGGCAAGGTATAATCACAGGACTCTTAGTTTTCCTTGTTTTCTCAATTACTGCAGGGACATTGATGGTAGCCTTCACTATGATGGTTGCTGCATCAGAAACTACTATTGTAGATAAGATGAAAGCATCTACACGTCAAATTGAGATGGCTGGTGGAGTCATTATGATAATCGTAGGAATGTATCTAATAGCTTATTCATTAAGACTTTTTTAGCGAATATTTTCTAAATATTTGTCTGACAATTCAGGTTCAGGAACTAAATCTTTATCGAGGGGTTTTTTTCCAACCGTGATTAGTACTGTCTCCTTATACATCTCAACATTTGTGTACAAATCATCAAAATAAATCGGTCTATGGGATTTTGAAGAATCGTCGTCAATTGGATTATTTACTGTAAGAATTTCATTATCTTCACCAGTAATAACAATCCAATGTGGAATATCTTCATCTTCTTCCTCGAAAATAATTGTTGAAACTAAAGCAATACATATTCTATCTGCCTGAAGAGCCTCACGGATATCTTGTAGCGTTGGTTTACGTACTTCTTCAGTTGTTCCGTTCATAGCGCATACTCGTTTTTGCATATCGTGAAAGAATTCTAAATAATGCTCATTGCCATTACTAGCCTTAACATATGTTTTAGCACGTTCTATCAAACCTAATCCTGCAGTATCAGTAATTATGTGAGGGTGTAGTCCTCTTACTGCGAGAGGAGCGCAAATTCCATATCTTCCAGCTCCCTTCATCTCAACTGCATTCGTTTCTCTCCACAATTCTACTTCAAGATCTCTGTCCATATTACTAACAAAATTGAAATATTTTAGAGCCATTGCAACACAAGCTGGTCCACAACTGAAATCCATGGACTGCGTATACAATGGAACGTCTAGATTCACAAAAAACCACTAAGGAGTGGCCAAATAATATTTCCTACTTTGAAATTATTGGAAGAAGGCTATTAGCTGCGGTTTCTGCCGCATTAGCAACATCATCAAGTCTCTGAATTAAACGATACATGTGAGCTGCTGCCAGAGGTTGATCGTCACCATTGGAGAAGACATATGCTGCTGCTTTAGCCTCTACCAAATCTGCTTCGTGCTCCAAATCATTTACTTTTCCAATGTACTCGTGCATAATGTCTTTTTCTTTATTCGAAAATGCAGATTCTAAAAGATACTCGAATCGTTCTACTGTTTTACGATATTCTTCCACTGTAGCTGTAACTACATCAGCTAATTGAAGAACTAAAGATTGAGCTTCTTTGTTGTCATACAACTTTCTAAAAGACAAAATTTCTGTCACATTTTCAGCGTAATCTGCAATTCTATCCTGCCTGGAAACTAAATCAAGAAATACGAGTTTATCTACGGCCAAACGGACGCTGCCGCGTAATACATCTCGAATTTCACTCTTTACTTTGTCTGCTTTCAACTCTGATTCAGATGTTGCCTTGATGTGATCACTTATGTCTAAACCTTCACAAGCTGCCTTAACACACTTATTCATATTTTCAACAGTTTCAAAAACCATTTCTGCATGATTATAGTATGATTTGAACACGCTGGGACCAATTCGACTTTCGAAAAATTTCATGCTTATCCCTCAGCCTCTGACCTTATATCAGACTTTAGCTCTGTACTAATTGCATTGTATAATAACCAAATTATCGTTGCTAAAATTATTGAAACAGATATAATGAATCTTGTTTCATTCAATCCAAAAATCATGTATAGGGCAATTGCACCGAAAGCAGCGGCCGGAATACTTGCAACCCAACTTGCAGCAATTCTACCAAACACCTTGAAATCCACAGAAGCTGTACCTCCTGCCAAACCAACTCCAACTACTGAACCTATCAAAGTATGTGTTGTAGATATTGGAACTGCTAAGAAAGGCATTGAAAAAATTAGAACTGTTGTGGCTGCTCCAAATTCAGCTGCGAAACCTCGAGTAGGTGTAATGTGAGTAATTTTCTTACCAACAGTCACCATTACTCTGGCTCCCCAGGTCATTACTCCAAGTGTAATACCTGCACTTCCTAAAAGAATCAACCACGTTGGGATTGCCGCTTCAGATTGAAGGACATCCTGTTCGTGTATTTGCCATACGGCGGCCATCGGGCCGATGGCATTACTCCTATCATTTGCTCCATGTGCAAATGCAACATAACAAGCTGTGATAACTTGTAACCAAATAAATATCTTTTCAACTCCCTGATAACCTTTCTCTTCAAATTCATAATCTCTTAATATCCAATACAAAATACTACTAGCTATAATTCCAATAAAAAGAGCTAATAGTAATGAATTTAATGGTAACCAAGCGCCTTCTTCAAAAATATTGAAGGTGGTGCCTTCGCTAGCTGGCAACCACTCTGCTTTGTCTAAAATTCCTTCGGAATCAAGACGTTTGATTAGGCCCTTCATTGCTTTATACTGAAGAGCTAATCCAAGAACAAAGAATGTTGGCAAAGCTAGAATAGGTGCCATTATCCTCGATCTTTCAATGGGATCTTCTGCATCCATTATAACTTTCTTAACAATTACAAATGTTGTATATGCTAAGATTCCTCCAAGTAAAGGTGATGCAACCCAACTCATTACAATTTTAGTAACCACAGCCCAATCCACATGGTTTGGTGCAACATATATTCCAATACCAAGGATTCCCCCAACTATACTGTGAGTAGTTGATACAGGCAAACCATATTTTGTTGCAACTGTTAACCATAAAGCTGCCGCAAACATGGCTGCAATAAATCCATATTTTAATTCAGTTGAGTAAGTTTCTAAGTCAGCTTCTTCAAAATTTAAGATTCCTTTTCTTACTGTATCTGTTACTGCATCACCTGCAAAAAAAGCCCCTAAGAACTCAAAAATTGCCGCGGCAATGATTGCATTTCTGAAAGTTAATGCACCGCTGCCGACACTTGTACCCATGGCATTGGCAACATCGTTTGCTCCGATGTTCCAGGCCATATATCCTGCAATCAAAATTGCTAGGAATATCATCAAATCTAATCCAAACATATACGGCTCTTAAATTGCATATAAATAAATATATAGTAAATATTATATATAGACTATATATCTTTCTAAGCACAGAAAAGGAAGAGATATGTCTGAAAGTAGAAAATTACAAAAAACCGGTGGCTCAACTTTAATAGTTTCATTACCAAAAAAATGGATTACCGAAAATAAGCTAAAAGCAGGTTCAGAAGTTCGACTTACTGAACAACCTAACAGTACCATAATAATCGATCATAATCAAACTACTTTACGCAAGAAAATTTCTGTCGTAAGGTGTAACGATGAAGAAAGCCAACATCTATTCAGAGATCTAATTGGAGTATATCTCGCCGGTGGAACTGAGATAAAAGTCATAGGAAATCCTAGACTAACTGTCAAAGAAAGAAAAACCATACGTAAATTCTCAGCAAGTGTCATTGGATTGGAAATTATAGAAGAAGAGGCAACTCAAGCACTCTTAACAGATATGTCGAATCCAGGAGCATTGCCATTTAGAACTGCAATCAAAAGATTGTACAAAATTGTCAGCGCAATGTATAATGATTCAATTCTTATTTTAGAAGGTTCTGAAGATTTAGCTGCTGATGTTGTAGATAGAGACAAAGAAGCCGATAAACTTCAATGGTTCATTGAAAGACAATTCAATATGATGCTTGAAAATTCGAACTTATCTCTTCAATTGGAGGCCTCATCTTTCGAAGGTGTTGTTTATTCAAATGTTGCTCGATATCTAGAGAGAATTGCAGATCATGCATGCAGACTTGCTGAAATTGGATATGTAGCAGGATTAATTCCTGGGAGAAAAATGCTGCCTTTAGCAAAAGATGCAGGAGAGATAATGAAAGAAGCTATGAAGAGTTTTATCAATAACGATCCAAGAAAAGCTACAGTTATAATCGATAAAGGAAAGAAAACCATGCAAAAGGCACAAACATACTTTGAAAATAAATACAAAAAAGAAATGGAGCATCCGCTTGAATTCTCAATAGCAATGGATGCAATTATGAGAACAACGGCATATTCAACCGATATATCTGAAGCTACGATAAATTATTCTGCAAAAAAAGGAAAATAGATGATATCGCGACTAATACTAATGAGACATGCCAAAAGTTCATGGAAATATCCGGAATTAAGTGATCATGAAAGGCCCTTGAACAAAAGGGGGCGGAAAGCTTCAGTCAAAATTGCTAAAGAATTGATTCGACTAAATTGGATTCCTAACAAATTATATTCAAGTGATTCTGAAAGAACCAGAAAAACTTGGAAAAGAATGAATAAACACATAAAAAATGTAGATGTTGAATACTCTCGAAAATTCTATCATAGTAAACCAAAGAAGATTATGAAAAATATTCCTGATGATTTAGAACATGAAACTATTATGATTTTAAGTCATAATCCCGGCTGTGCTGATTTTCTAGAGCATTTATGTGGTGAATGGCATAGAATGCCAACTGCAGCTACTGCATTACTAACGATAAAAGATCAAAATACCTCGTGGAAAGAAGGCGGAAATTGGGTTCTCGAAGAATTACTCTTGCCAAGAGAACTATAACTAAAGTATTTGTTCTAAAAAGAGCTTACTTCTCTCTTCCTCAGGATTATCAAAGAAAATATCTGGTGTTGACTCTTCAACCAAATGCCCTTCATCAAAGAACATCACTCTATCTCCAACTTCTTTTGCGAAACCCATTTCATGTGTCACGACAATCATAGTTACATCTTCTTTTGCAAGATCAATCATAACATCTAAAACTTCCTTAATCATTTCAGGATCTAAAGCAGAGGTAGGTTCATCAAAAAGCATAATCTTTGGATCCATGGCTAAAGCTCGTGCAATAGCAACTCTTTGCTGCTGCCCTCCTGATAAAGCTGAGGCGTACTTGTTCTTCTGTTCAGGAATGCCAACCTTTTCTAGTAAACCTAAGGCCAACTCTTCAGCTTCGCTCTTTTTCATCCCTTTAACTTTTTGTGGTGCAAGTGCAACATTTTCAAGTACAGTTAAATGTGGAAACAAATTGAAACTTTGGAACACAAAACCGATTTCAGACCGTACACGTTTCAAATCAGAAACGGTAGTGTCTTCATCAATCTCTATACCATCTATCACTACACGCCCTCCATCGTGAGGTTGAAGACGATTTAAAGTACGAATGAAGGTGGATTTACCAGAACCTGAAGGTCCCAATACTACAATAATTTCACCTTGTTTAATTCTTACGTCTATACCTTTCAACGCTTGGAAATCGCCGAAACTGACGGTTACGCCTTCTGTCACTATAATGTCTTTACTCATGTTACATCGCCTCCACCTTCGTGTGTTAAACCAAGATTCTTTTCAATTCGCCTTGATACTTTTGAAAGGTAGAAAGATAATCCCCAGAAAATCATGCCGACAAATAACAAAGTTTGTTCATGTTGGCCAATGAAATCCCATTGGGCTGGTAAATCCTTAGCAACTCTGAAAGCATCATAGATACCAAAGAAGAAAACAAGTGATGTGTCCTTCAGCATACCTATCATCATGCTCACAATTGCGGGTAAGGTAGTTCGTATTGCTTGAGGTAACTCAAT
This sequence comes from uncultured marine group III euryarchaeote, assembly GCA_902533295.1. GTDB lineage: Archaea > Thermoplasmatota > Poseidoniia > MGIII > CG-Epi1 > CG-Epi1. Next base: position 13,154 of record CACALG010000020.1, read on the forward strand.
CTGTAATTTTGTTTGTGATGGACTCAAACCAAGGGCTGTGGCTGCTTCATATTGACCATATGGCACTGCTTGAAGACCTCCTCGAAGAACTTCGGCAAGATAACAGCCAAAGAACAAAGATAAAACAAGAATAACTCGAGAAGCAATATCTGCTTCCCAAACAGGATCTAACAAATCAGGAACTAAAATTTGTGCAAAGAATAACCAAGCCACAAGAGGGCCTGACCTAATCAATTCTATTACGCCCACACTTGGAATCCAGAAAACCGGCAAATTACTACGTCTTCCAAATGCTAATGCTACGCCTATACCAAAACCAACAACTAAGGCTGCTGTAGCAAAAATTAGGTTAAGAACAAGCCCACCCCACGCTGCAGGCTTAACTCCAGTACCTAACCAATCCTCAGAATTCCAAGGATAATCCTCCTCATAATCTCCAGGTGGATCTAAAAGGAAAATCATTAGTATAAAACTTATAATTCCAAGATTAATAAGAATCCTCTGGAGGTAATTAATCATGTATTCTTCAACCCCCTTACAATAATTATGAATTACCAGAAAAGCTACAATACCTGAAATAAATGCTCCTGTAAAATAAACTACAGATTTGCCAGAATCGAAACCTTGATTGCTGACTTTCAACCTCAGTTCAGTATCTAACCAAGTAAGGTTATCGTGACCCTCAGACAAGTCGTCCTGTCCAACCAAAACTAGAGTGTTAGGGCCATCTTCTAGCCAATCCTGCTCAATATCATATTCTTTATTCCAATAACTTGGATTGTTCTGATTACAGTTATCTTTCCCATCAAGGCAATCTGCAATTTTATGATTGTTCAAATATGCTGCATAATAATTTGGATAAGAAATTCTAAGGGTTGCACCCATTGTCTTTGATGTGTCAACTTTTGGATAGTC
>CACALG010000021.1 GCA_902533295.1 uncultured marine group III euryarchaeote
GGACTAGGCGGTTATTCTCATATCGAATTAGAGGGGAAGAGTAATACTGCTAGGATTTCTGCACTTGCCATCCTAACTGCCCTATTATTAGGGGGAGGTTGTGTTTATTACCTATGGGATAGCGGTGATACAAGGGAGACTGTGGCAATAGATGGAAATTTTGATGATTGGATTGGTAAAGAAGGAAATTACGACACCATAGGAGATACACCAAATCCAAATATTGATATCATAAACACTACTATATCTACAGATCCTGATTACATGTCTTTTTTGATTGAAACGAATGAACCTATGTTTTTCGCTCCTCAGACTCTAAGACTGCTAATTGATAGCGATAATAACCCAAATACAGGTTATTTTTATCCAGGAATGGGGGTTGATCACCTAGTAGAAATCTATGGCTCAAGCCAAGGACAAGTATCTGGAGGTAAAGGGATATTGTATATGTTTGATAATTCAAAAGATAGCAGTGACTGGAATGGTTTTCATAGTTTAACTATGTTAAAAGCAAATACAACATCCACATTCCACTCACCTAGTCAAAATAAAATAGAACTTCAAGTAGCTCTATTTGATTTTGGTATCGATGCGGGAGATGGAGTTAAACTTGTTGCCATAACGTTAGACAATAAAGGAAATTTTGACTCAACAAATATAATCGAGTCCTCTACAAAAATAGAACAGACATATCTTAGTAGAGTAACAATTGGAAGGCAAAATGCAAATGATGACCGAAACGGGGCATTGGATGGAATTGATATTGATGGGAGTTTTGAGGACTGGGTTCAGAATGCAAACATTAAACTTGATGACGGTGGTAATGATGACGGTACTAATCCTAACTCAGACATATTAAGATACGCAAATTTCACAGATAAGACTGGAGAAACCTTCTACTACATAAATGTTGAAGAAAGTATCTTAGGAGGAACTAACTTTACTAATATGCAATCAAAAAGTAAAGGAGGCTTTGATTCTACAATCCCGAATGATGATGGTATTTATAATGTACCCGAAATGCTAGGTTCTGATGAAATATTTATTTTTATTGATACTGATTATAATGTTTCAACAGGATATAATAAAAATTCAATTGGTGCAGAACAACTAATTCATATTGTTGGTCATTATGGAATTATTACATCTAGTACAATAAGTAATTACAATGGCATTAATAATGAATGGAACTGGATAGGAAAAACAGATACGCCAGCTGCAAATGATTATAATGAAATTGAAATTCTTGGAAATGATGGAAATTATTACCTTTACGTTAAATCATGGGATGGTGAAAAAGATGATATTGAACCTGAAATATACAACAAAATAACCTTACCTGATAATGATGATGGTAATAGAGCTGGAACTCCTACATTTCCAACTTCTTGGTCGCTTATAGCTGATGATGAGGATGATGGGCTTGCTTCGGATGTTGAAATATTAAAATTGCAATATGCCGTTGATGGAACTTATATCTTTTTTAGGATTACAACAGAAAGTGATATTGATTTATCTGATTCTACATTAGGAGTAATAATTGATGATGTATCCATCGGGAGCGGTACATATGATGGAGCTTGTGGGACCTTCAGATGGGGATCTAATAACAGAGGATATGTATATGCCTGGGATGCAGGAGAAGGTGGTTGGGATCGAGTTACTGGAGGGAGTGATTATAATGATCATACAAAAGTAAATGACGGGCACAGTGGCCTTCAGATAGCATGTCAAAAGTCTGATTTTGATTTTACAATTGATACCACTAATGATAAAATTAGAGCGGTTAGTGGTGATTCTGGAAATAAAGAATTTGAAAACAACTGGCTTACAGAGAACGTTCCTAGCACAAATAGAGATGATATAACTGATGCAGTAGCTTTAGGAATTCCTGAATTCTCAACTATTATTATGCCTGTAGCTTCTGTTATTTTAATTGTAGGAAACAGACTTAGAAACAAGAAAACATACCAACAGTAGTTTTTTGAACCCAAATTATACAATATACCTATGGGAGAAGAATCAATCACTCTGAAAGTTGCTGAAGCACTTCAGGATGAAGTTGGTTATGGAAGAGGTAGATTAGATACACTAACAAGGAATGAGCTAGGATTATCTATTGGAGATATAGTTGAGATACATGGAAGAAGAAGAGATCCAACTGTTGCTATTGTTTGGAGAGCAAGAACAGAGGACGAAGGTAAAGGAATAATTCGTGTTGATGGACTAATTAGAAATAATGCAAAAGTCAATTTAGGTGATAAAGTTGAAGTGAAGAAGGCTCAAGTTAAACCTGCTCAAAAAGTCGTTTTAGCTCCAATGATGGATCAATCAGGAAGAGTACAATTTGGACCTGGAATAGAAGAAGTTATTCTAAGAGGATTAAATAGAAGACCTTTGACAAAAGGAGATGTGGTAATTGTTCCTGGTTTAACACTGATGGGTGGTAGGCTTCCATTTGCTGTAACTGTTGTTCAACCTAAAGGAATTATTCAGATTCAAGCAGATACTGTAATACAAGTTCATGAAGATCCAATTAAAGAAGAAGAATTGACAACAACGGGTGTTGTATACGAAGATATAGGTGGTCTCAAAGAAGAAATTAAGAAGGTAAGGGAAATGATTGAATTACCACTAAAGCATCCCGAACTTTTTGATGCTTTGGGAATTGACCCACCAAAAGGAGTTTTACTTTATGGACCTCCAGGAACAGGGAAAACTTTACTAGCAAAAGCTGTTGCTAATGAATCTGGAGCTAATTTTCTATCCATTCAAGGTCCTGAAATAATGAATAAATATTATGGTGAATCTGAAGCCCACTTAAGGCAAAAATTCGAAGAAGCTGAAACTAATTCTCCCTCTATTATATTTATTGATGAAATAGACTCTATTGCATCAAAACGAGACGAAACTCAAGGTGAAGTTGAGAGGCGTGTTGTTGCACAGCTTCTAACATTGATGGATGGACTTCAATCTCGTGGACAAGTAATTGTCATCGCAGCTACAAATAGACCTGATGCGATTGATCAAGCACTTAGAAGGCCTGGCCGATTTGACCGAGAGATTGAGATTGGAATACCTGATAGAGAAGGTAGGAAAGAAGTTCTTCAGGTGCATACTCGTGGAATGCCAATCAAGAGAAATAAAGATGGACAATGGAAAGAATTAGGTCACTTTGCAGATATTACTCATGGATTTGTAGGAGCTGATTTAGCAGCATTAGCCAGAGAAGCCGCCATGAGTGCATTAAGAAGATACTTGCCTGAAATTGATTTAGATGAACCTATTCCTTCTAAACTACTTCAAGAAATGGAAGTAGTCAATGATGATTTCAAGGAAGCATTGAAAGATGTTGAACCTTCAGCTCTAAGAGAAGTAATGGTTGAGATTCCAAGAGTTGAATGGAGTGAAGTTGGAGGATTAGAAGAAGCTAAACAACAACTAAAGGAAACTATTGAATGGCCACTAACCAACCCTGAAGGTTTTGAAAGATTAGGTATTACTCCTCCGAGAGGAATGGTACTGTATGGTCCTCCAGGTACTGGAAAAACTTTACTTGCAAAAGCTGTAGCAACGGAATCTGTTGCAAATTTCATAGCGATTAAAGGACCTGAAGTTATGTCAAAGTGGGTTGGAGAATCTGAGAAGAAGCTAAGGGAAGTTTTCAGAAAAGCAAAACAAGTTTCACCATGTATTGTATTTTTAGATGAGTTGGATGCACTTGCACCAATTAGAGGTGGTGACAGTGATAGTAAGGTTTCAGATAGACTTGTAGATCAATTATTGACTAGTATGGATGGGCTTGAAAATTTAGAGGGTGTCGTAATTATTGGCGCTACAAATAGGCCTGAAGTAATTGATCCGGCTCTTCTAAGACCTGGAAGATTTGACAGAATGATTTTAGTCAATGAACCTGATGAAGATGCAAGGAAACACATTTTAGAGATACACACAAAAGATATGCCTTTGAAAGGTGTCAATATTGGAACTCTCTCCAAAAAAATGAAAGGTTATACTGGTGCCGATATAGAGGGGGTCGTGCGTGAAGCTGCAATATTAGCACTTAGAAAAAATCCTGAGGCTAAAGAAGTTACAATGAAACATTTTGATGAGGCACTTGAACAAGTTGCACCTTCTGTAACAGAGGATACCGTAAAATACTACTCAGAATTAGGTAAGAAACTGAGATCAAGAACTAGACGTAAAGAAAGGCGTAGTGAAAACGATCTCTACATGTAATATGGAAATAAGATTATCAGACCTTAGGGATAAGCAAGTAACAACGGTTTCTGGAGAACGTTTAGGCTATATCTCTAATGTAATAATTGATTCTACATCTGGAAAGTTAAAGACGTTGATTATTGCCTCTGATGGTGAAGTTCCAGAAGGGTATGAATTAAATTCAGAGAATATGTTAAATATTCCCTTTGAAACGGTTCGTTCAGTCAAGGACATGGTAATGGTGAAAATTTGAACTTAGAAAATCTACCTGATCAGCAGAAAATAACCGCAGGATTCTATTATTTCCTTATCCCTCTAGCAGCAGCTTTTTGGATTGGCTGGGGATTATTTCATGATGTCTGGTTTAATATTGGCCTTTATGCAGTCCTAGTAGTAATGGTTGGTTTCGGTCTTATTGGTGGTTTTGTATACGGAAAAGCAAAGTAAACTCCCATCAATCTTATATACTGTGCATTAAAACCCAGAAAAGCTTGTATTTGATTTGAAATTAAAGAATCAAAACAGAGGTACAAAAATGGAAATTTCAATGATATGGATTTTAGCATGGGTTTCAGCACTTGTATTTGCTTTCTGGAAACTGAGGTGGGTAGAAAGTCAAAGTCAAGGTACTGATGAAATGGCAAAGATTGCTGGCCACATACGTAGCGGAGCTATGGCATTCCTAAATAGGGAATACCGTGTTCTAGGTATTTTTGTAGTCGTTGTAGCAATTTTGCTGTTCTTAGGATATGATAATAATGCCAAAATAGCATTGGCATTTATTTTTGGAGCGTTATGTTCCGGTTTGGCTGGATTTATAGGCATGTGGTCTGCGACTGCATCTAATAGTCGAACTACAAACGCTGCAAGAACCAGCCTTAATGATGCATTAATTGTAGCATTTTCGGGTGGTTCTGTAATGGGAATGTGTGTTGCGGGACTAGGTGTTATGGGACTTTCACTACTTTTCTTAGGATTATATGATGATGATCCAAAGAATTTGAGTAGTACTCTTGATGTTATGGCTGGTTTCTCACTTGGGGCCTCTTCTATTGCGTTATTCGCCAGAGTAGGTGGAGGAATATACACAAAAGCTGCAGATGTCGGAGCTGATTTAGTTGGGAAGGTTGAGGCTGGAATACCTGAAGACGACCCTAGAAACCCTGCAACAATTGCTGATAATGTTGGAGATAACGTTGGTGATGTAGCTGGAATGGGTGCAGATTTATTCGAATCTTTCGTGGGAGTAATGATAGGTGCTATGGTTTTAGCAGCTGCACAAGAATCAGAAGGCTTAGTCCAATTACCTCTAACTTTAGCCGCAGTGGGAATATTTGTCTCAATAATTGGAACATTCTTTGTCAGAACGGGTGAAGGCGGAAATCCTCAAACTGCTCTAAACAAAGGACACTTCGGTGCTGCGGGAATGATGCTCATACTTTCATATTTTGTTATAGATTATATGAGTGACAGTGGAGTATATATTTGGCAAGAAGCTGCTGAAGCATCTGGCGATTCTGATGCAATAGACAAAGTTACATACTCTGTTATGGATTTATTCTTGGCAACTGTTGTAGGATTAGCATCAGGTATTCTAATTGGCCTTTTTGCTGAATACTATACTTCAGATGAAAGAAAACCAGCTCAGGATATATCAAAAGCTTCTGAGACAGGATCTGCAACAAACATAATTTCCGGTTTAGGAACTGGAATGATTTCTACTGCCTTACCAATTTTGACTATAGCTTTAGCTATGCTCTTTGCATATGAATTTGCAGGATTATACGGAATTGGAATAGCTGCGCTTGGTATGCTTGCAACTATTGGAATACAATTAGCTGTAGATGCTTATGGACCGATAGCTGATAATGCAGGTGGTATTGCTGAAATGACTGGGTTAGAACCCAAAGTTAGAGAAAGAACCGACAAACTTGATGCAGTAGGTAATACAACTGCTGCAATAGGTAAAGGCTTTGCAATTGGCTCCGCTGCTTTAACTGCTCTAGTTCTTTTTGCTGCTTTTACAGAAGTAGCAAATATTGGTTCCGTAGATATAATGGAACCACGTGTTTTAGCAGGCCTGTTCATAGGAGGAATGTTACCATTCGTATTTGCTGCTTTTTCAATGCAGGCTGTTGGTGAAGCTGCATTTGAGATGATAGAAGAAGTCCGAAGACAATTTAGAGAAATTGAAGGGCTACTTGATGGAAAAGCCGAAGCAGACTTTGCAAGGTGTGTTGATATTTCAACTCAAGCAGCTATCAAAAAAATGGTGGCCCCTGGATTATTAGCAATTTCAACGCCTGTTATTTTTGCAGTAGTATTGCCTGCAACACCTTTCTTCAACCAAATACAAGGATTAGAAATGTTAGCTGGAGTTTTAGCTGGTGTAACTGTTTGTGGTGTTCTTATGGCTATATTCATGTCAAATGCAGGTGGAGCTTGGGATAATGCCAAGAAGCACATTGAAGGTGGAGCACATGGAGGAAAAGGATCAGATGCTCACAAGGCCGCTGTTGTAGGTGATACAGTTGGTGATCCATTCAAAGATACTGCAGGACCTAGCCTTAATATCCTGATTAAGTTAATGTCTGTAGTTAGCCTTGTTTTGGCAGGAATGCTCTGAACTTAGTTAGTTTATAGAGAGGTCTGCTGAGGAAAAAAGATGTACTACCTTCATACAAGAAATGACATGGTTCGAATTCCACCAGATAGGTTGGATGAAGACATCAACAAGGTCACCATGGAATTAGCCCATCAAGCATTTGAAGGAAGAATGGGACCTGATCAAAAATTAGTTGTTTTGATAACTAATTTGGAACTTACTGGTGATAGTCGTGTTGTTCATGGTGATGGTGCTGTTTATCAACCCGTTAGAATGGATATGCTATTATTTGACGTAAAAATACAAGAAGTCATCGAAGGTGTTGTTGACCAAATAACTGAATACGGGGCATTTGTAAGATTTGGACCATTAGATGGATTATTACACGTTTCACAAGTACAAGATGATCACATCAATACTGATGTTGGAAATCAAAGATTGATTGGGAAAGAATCTAAAAGAGAACTCAGAGTTGGAGACAAGGTTAGGGCTAGAGTTGTTACAATATCCTTAAATGAAATTTCTCCAAGAGAATCAAAAATTGGACTTACTATGAGGCAACCTGGTCTTGGAAAACATGAATGGATTGTTGAAGATCAGAATAAAGCTGCAGCTGGTGGAGAATAATGAGCGATTTTGCTTGCAAAGAATGTCATTTGATTTTAGAAGAAAAGTCTTGCCCAAGATGTCCTGATTCTGAAGTCTCACGTGAGTGGCAAGGTTTCGTTGAAATTTTAAATCCAGAAAAATCTGATTTAGCAAAAGAGATGGGTATTCGAACACCTGGTCGTTACGCCCTACGTGTACGCTAAATGTATATCTTAAAGCCTGAAATGGCTGAAGAGTTAAGAAAGACTAAAAAAAAAATATATCAAACATCCCCTGATTCATTGACAAATTCTGATTATATTGCTACAATTGGTGATATTTGTACATTGAAAATATTTGATGAAGTGAGAGAACCTGAGCTCTGTATAATTGATATGAAAACAAAAAGAGATACTCCTTTAGACGTGAATCAGAAAGTGAAAATGAAAAAAATAGGTAAAAGAATTGTCAATGTTAATAATAAAGCTGGAACAATCTCTCGTGAATTATGGAATTCAATTGAAGAAGCAATTGACTATCCCCTAAACACAAAAATCGTGGTTAATGGCGAAGAAGATTTGGCTACTCTAGCAGTTATAAGTATAGTTAAAATAGGAGCGAAGGTAATTTATGGGATGCCCGACAAAGGTATGGTAGTAGTTGATGTAAATCAACAAGAAAAGAAGAGGGCCAACAGCTTGCTCAAGCGTATGTTGGTTGACTAGAATGGAACTAGAAATAACAGAAAATAACAGCAACCCGCTCCTTGATAGACAAGAAGTTCAAATTGTCATAAAACATGACAGTGACGCAACTCCAAAGAGAAACCAAGTTATCAAAAATCTTTCAGAGCAATTGAAAGCAAAAAAAGAACTTATTATCATTGAACATCTAAAAAATAAATATGGTAAAACTGAAACTCAGGGTTATGCAAAAGTTTACGCTAATAAAGATGCTATGAATCTAATTGAAACAAAACCATCTTTAGACAGGCACAAAGATGTTGGTGAAGCTCCAAAGAAAGAGAAAAAGGCTGAAACACCACCTGCAGAAACTAATGAAGAGGAAGTTTCTGAAGAAAGCAATGAAGAAGAGGTGGCTGAAGAAGCTGTTGAGGTAGAATCCAATGAAGAAGATTGAACAATATGAGGTCTCTGATGGTAAACTTACCAGAAAGAGACAATTCTGTCCAAAAGAAGGATGTGGACCGGGGACCTTTCTGGCTGAACACAAAGACCGAGTTTCCTGCGGAAAATGTGGATATACAAAATTTAAGTAATTATCCAAAGAATTCTAACAAAGCATCACGGAAGATCCAAATCGCTATGAGAATACCTAATATCACCATAGCTTGAGAAATTATAACACAAATTTTGAACAAACGAACCCGCTTATCCGGGTCTTCCATGTATTCAATCAACCAATCCATTAACCTTTGATTCTCTTAAGACCAAATATACTTTCTCTCTCAAGTTCTTCAAGTCTAAAAGAAATATACTTTGCAATTTCTTCCAAATTTGGAATTACCTTGAATTCTAAAGCATTCACTCTTCTCTTAGTAGATTCAATCTCATCAAGCAATTTTTTCATTGTAGTTTCACCCTCGGCAGCCAGAATTATCATTTCAGACAACTTCTCAAAGGCATGTACTGCTTCATCAACTCTTATTGAAGTACCGACAAGACCATATCCTCTATCTTCTAACGATTTTTCCACTGGCGTCACTTTGACTGCCGGAACAACGACTCCCATAATGTTGTTAGAAGATAATTCAACTTCAGGTGGCTTGTTTAAACAATTTGCAGCTGATTCTAGTGCAGTCTTACCATCTGCTGCAACTGCTATTGCTAACTTTTCCATAGCGTCTTTGTAGAGTTCAGAAAGTTGGCCCCGAAGATCCTTAACTTTAGGAAGAAGTTCAAAGAACTCCATAATCAAACCATCTCTTTTCATTTTTAATAATTTATAACCGCTCTTAGACAACTTAATTTTACGTTTTGTCTCAATGAGCTCCATGCGTGTGGGTTTGACGTCTGCTGTACTCATTTACTTACTTTTCCTGTATGCTGGATGATATTTTTCTAATGTTTTACGGTCAATACGTGTCAATGCTGATTCTGGAAGTTTACTCAACATTCCCCAACCAATCTCTAGAGTATCTTCAATAGTTCTATTCTCTTCTCTTCCTTGTGTAACAAATAGAGATTCGAATTCATCTGCAAATTCAAGTAGTTTCTGATCCCTTTCAGATAAAGCTTCTTTACCTACAATAGCCACTAAACCCCTCAAATCATTACCTTCTGCATATCCTGCATAGAGCTGATCACTAACTTGTTTATGATCCTCTCTAGTTTTCTTATCTCCAATACCTGCATTCATCAAACGTGAAAGTGATGGTAAAACAAAATTAGGAGGATATAGACCTTTACGGTGTAATTCCCTTGATACAACAATTTGTCCTTCTGTGATATATCCTGTTAAATCTGGAATAGGATGTGTAATATCATCACCAGGCATTGTCAAAATCGGAATTTGTGTTACAGAACCAGATTTACCTTTAATCAAACCAGCCCTCTCATAGATTTGAGCCAAATCAGTGTACATGTATCCAGGATAACCTCGTCTTCCAGGTACTTCTTCTCTTGCTGCTCCAATTTGTCTTAGAGCCTCACAATAGTTTGTCATATCCGTCAAGATAACCAAAACATCATACCCTTTTTCAAATGCCAAATATTCTGCAGTAGTAAGAGCCATTCTAGGGGTAATTAGCCTCTCAACAGCAGGATCACTTGCCAAATTCATGAAAACCACGGCTCTGCTTAGAGCTCCTGTTCTCTCAAAATCTGCCATGAAATACTGTGCTTCTTCATCTGTAATTCCCATTGCACAGAAGACAACAGCGAAGTCTCTGTCTGTACCTAAAGTCTGTGCCTGTCTTGCAATCTGAAGTGATATGTCATTATGTGGTAAACCTGCACCAGAGAAAATAGGTAATTTCTGACCCATAACTAATGTATTCAAACCATCTATTGTTGAAATACCTGTTTGAATAAATTCCAGAGGTGAATCTCTAGAATATGGATTAATTGCAGCTCCAATAATTTCTAACCGTTCTTCAGGTATAATCGGGGCACCACCATCAATTGGTTCTCCAGCACCACTCATAATCCTACCAAGCATATCTTTCGACAAATTAATTTTGATAGTTTCTCCTAAGAACTTAACTCCAGATTGTTTATCTATTCCTGAGGTTCCTTCAAAAATCTGTACAACTACGATATCGTGGGATGTATCAAGAACCTGACCTCTCTTTGTACTTCCATCAGGAAGAGAAACTTGTACAAGTTCACCATACGAAACTGGTTCAGTTTTTTCTACAAAGACCAAAGGTCCTGATATTTCTTTTATTGTTTTATATTCTTTCTGCATCTATGCGCCCTCCATTATTTTTGAAAATTCTTTCGTCATTACCTTATCATATTTATCAAGTAACTCTGCCATATTTTCCTCGAACTTAGATCTACCTATATCTTCCAGGATTGATAAACCAAGAACATTTTCTAATTCAATACCGCTGCTCATGGCCTTCTCAGCTAAATCTTTGTAATGTAATACTACTTCCAAAAATTTTGCTTGATCTTTAATTTCACAATAAGTATCCACATCGTGGAAGGCATTCTGTTGCAAATAGAACTCCCTAAGCATACGTGCTACTTCAAGTGTCAATTGCTGATCTTCTGGTAATGCATCGGAACCAACTAACTGAACAATTTCTTGTAATTTAGCTTCTTCAGTAAGAACTGCCATTGCAACAGCTATGTTATCATTCCACTCTTTAGAAGCATTTGTTGCATACCAATCCTCTAAACTTCTATTGTAAAGAGAATAACTAGTTAACCAATTAATAGCCGGAAAGTGTCTCTTTTGTGCTAATTTTGAATCTAAAGCCCAAAATACTTTTACGATTCTAAGCGTGTTCTGTGTAACTGGTTCTGAAAAATCACCACCTGGTGGAGATACAGCTCCAATAACTGTAACTGAACCGCTTTCATTATTCATAGTTTGAACGCGGCCAGCCCTTTCATAGAACTCAGACAGACGTGCTGCCAAATATGCAGGATATCCTTCCTCACCTGGCATTTCTTCAAGACGTGAAGAAATCTCACGCATTGCTTCAGCCCATCTTGATGTTGAATCTGCCATCATTGCAACATCATATCCTTGGTCACGATAGTATTCAGCTAATGTAATTCCAGTATAAACCGAAGCTTCACGAGCTGCAACAGGCATGTTAGAAGTATTAGCAATCAAAACTGTTCTATCCATGAGTGGACCGCCTGTTTTAGGATCTTTCAAATGAGGGAATTCGGTAAGAACTTCCGTCATTTCATTACCTCGCTCACCACAACCAACGTAGACCACAATTTGCGCATCCGACCACTTAGCTAATGTTTGCTGTGTAACTGTTTTTCCAGTACCAAAACCACCTGGAATTGCAGCAGTACCTCCTTTTGCTATAGGAAACAATCCATCTAAGGTTCTGGTTCCTGTAACAAGAGGAATATCTGGCCTGAATTTTTTATTGTATGGCCTTGGAACTCTAACAGGCCAAAGTTGCATTAACTTTAAGTCAGTTCCATCGTCCAATTTTCCAATTACGTCATCAATAGTATAGGTGCCTTTTTTGAGCTCAGTAACTTTACCTGAGGAGTTAGGAGGAACTAAAATTTTGTGAGAAATAGTAGGAGTTTCTTGAACAGTACCTATTGTTTGCCCTCCTTCAACACTTTCGCCCTTCTTTACAGTAGGAACAAAATCCCATTTCTTGGAATGATCCAAACCAGGGGCTGACACACCTCTCTCAATGTAATCACCCATTTTGTCTTGAAGTACTGGTAATGGCCTCTGAATTCCATCATAGATAGAAGTTAGAAGTCCAGGACCCAATTCAACAGACAATGGTTCTCCTGTGTTCTCGACGGGTTCTCCTGGTTTGACTCCAGATGTATCCTCATACACCTGAATTGTAACGTCATCATCCTCAAGTCCAATGACTTCGCCCATCAATTTCTCGTGGCCTACAAGTACCACGTCGTACATACGAGGTGAAACACCTCTAGCCGTTACAACCGGCCCTGACACTCTGTATATTTCTCCTTTTAATTCCATAGGTCTACTCCTATAGCGGTTTTGATACGGTCTCTAAGACCTTCATCAACTTCAGAGCCGATAGCAATAACTGTCGGCTTCACACTATTACTCAATTTTCTGCGAACAGATGAATCCAATGTATTCCAGTCTTTATCGTGTATGACTAGAATACCTAAATCCTTATCTTTCAATGCATTATTTACAGCTGAGTCAACTGTATTTTCTTCGTTAACTGTGAACCACTTCTCAATACCAACCAGTCTAAAACCAATTGTGAACATATCATCTCCCACAACACCTATTTCCATTAGACCATCACCAATTCCTCAATCCTTTCGGATGTCAATCCTGATTGCTTTCCTCTGACAATGGCTCTAAGATTGTATACTTCTCTCTCTTTCCTCAAAAGATAGTCCAGAACGGGTAGGACTGATAAAGGATAAAGATATGAGAATCTCTTAGTTCGATTTGCAATATAGTGATCTAAATCATGCACACATGAATTAAGATCTGCTTTATCTTCGCCAATGTGAGGTGCGACTAACTCGTGATATTTAGTTCCTTCAAGTGAATTTACTAAATCATTTATAGTTTGGACAGAGGACAAAATTTCAGTTTTGATTGAACCTCCTGGGATAAGTAGTTCATTATGTCCTTTAATCTCTCTATGTCTTAATCTCAAAATTGTTTTGATATTAGCTACATCAACCTTAAGTTGAACAAAACTATGATAGATATCTGCATCTGCGCCACCAGAAGGCACATTCTCAACTAAATGATGATAATATGCCAAATCTAATGCATCCTCGAGGGGTTGAAGACTGTCTTGACTTCTATTCTCGCTTGCTTTCTTTAGATCACTATGGTATGTTGTGCCCTCTAATGAACTAATTACATCATCTATCGTTTTGCACTCATAAAGTCTATTGTAAATTTCTTTATCTGCTTGGTTTATAGGACAGACAAGTCTTTCTATATCTTCTGGAGACATTTGTTGATTAACGCCTCTTAAAATATTTTTAAGATTTTCAACTCTATATCTCTCTGCATAAACCATCAAAATCTCACGTAGTCTGCCAGTGCTAAAGCTGAGGAAATCTCCGACATCCTCTGCCAAATTATCGACTAATGCAGATTCAATCAAATCCGCACCACTCAATTTTGAGCCATATCTATCAATTTCTCTTCTATATTCTAAATCTTGAATATATCTAGCTAT
>CACALG010000022.1 GCA_902533295.1 uncultured marine group III euryarchaeote
CTGCATCCAACCAAGAAGTTCGACTGATGCCCCTAATCTTACAGCAAAGGCGCTAAGATATGGCATAGCTGTATCATGTGCAAATGAACTGGTGCCGTGATATGCATACAATTCAGTTGGAGGATTGACATCCTCCTCATCCTCAGAATTCACAAATACGAGTCGAGAATCAGGGATATAACCTTAAGTGTAGGGAAAACATAGTTATGCACTAGTCAATAATCTTTTTATATAAAAAAAATTAAAAATGAATGTGCCAGGCATAAACAGAATAGTTGGGATATACCACGCAGATGGGGGAATAATCGGAGAATTTAAATACATTACTGGAAAATTTTTCGGTGATTCGAAGTGCTCACTTTGTGATATTACGCACGGTAACACAGGAAAGAAAAATGCCTGGAAAGAATGTGAAAGAAAAATGAATATGCCAATTGATTTTCTACATCTAAATGAAAGAAATACCAATCTAGAAAAATATACTAGAGGATTGACCCCTTGTATAGTTGGAAAAACAAGTACGAATTACGTAATGCTAGTCACAAAAAGAGAACTCATGGAGTGCAAAGGTAATCCCGAAACTCTAGCAAATTTGATTGAAAAGAAATTAAATAATTAATCATCAATTATTACTAAATAGGAAGCAATAGGCTGTCACTAAGTGAGAGGAAAAGATGAATCACGGCTTCAGGAGTTTCTAGATAATCCTGAGAAGTCACTTTGGAGTATTGCGCTTCCTGTAATGGCTGGAATGGCGATACAAACAATGTATTCCATAGTAGACATGCTATTCATTGGTCAACTAGGTGGAGATTCAATAACTGCAGTAGCATTCAATATGCCTCTTTACTTTTTTGTTATGGGAATAACTTTTGGTGTTGGAACGGGTCTGACGTCTTCAATATCAAGGGCAATTGGTGCTGAAGATAAAAAAAGAGCAGACAATGCTGCGAATCATGGCCTAATTCTCGGTTTATTTCTAGGAGTCTCATTGACAATCTTTGGATTGATATTGGGAAAAGATGTTCTCTCGGCACTAGGTGCACCTGATGAGATGCTAAACGAATCATGGGACTATCTAAGAGTTACATGTTATGGCATGACATTCATCGTCTTTGCTATTGTATTTAGATCTATCTTGGCAGGAGAAGGAGACATGAAATTTCCAGTAATGGTAGCAGTCATAGGAACTGTTCTAAATGTTATATTGGATCCTATCTTCATTTTCGATTTGGACAAATATGGGGGTTTTGGGTTAGGACTAGGGGTAGAAGGTGCCGCACTAGCTAGTGTAGTATCACAAACGGTTGTGTTTTTAATTTTTGTATATATGTTATTCTTTAAAGATCATGCTTACATAAGTTTTGATTTGAAAAATTTCACATTTTCTACTGAGTTAATGAAAGAAATATTATGGGTAGGAATTCCTTCATCAATTTCAATGATTATCATGTCATTTGGTCAGGGAGTATTCAACTATATTTTAGTCGATGGATATGGGCCTGATGCTGTAGCAGCCTATACTATCTCAGGTAGGTTGGATATGCTAATGTTTTTGCCAATTATGGGTATTGCAACCGGACTTGTTACAACTGTCGGGATGTTTACTGGTGCAAAACGGATGGATAAGGTTCGGAGCATAATTGTTTATGGAATAAGCAGAGCTTTTGTTATTGTAGCTGTAGCTTCATCAATTGTTTTTATCGCTGCCCCACGTATTATGGGCTTATTCACGGATGATCCTATTATTGAAAAAATTGGCATTGGTGCACTACAAACTCTTTGCTTTGCATATCCATTCGTTGGAATCGCTATGCCGTGTGGACGTATTATGCAGGGTTTAGGTCAAGGATTTCCTGTCTTAGTTATCACTGCTCTGAGAGTTTTACTAATTTCAGCGCCTTTAGCTTATTATTTCGCAATTAATGATTATGACATTGTATGGATCTGGTATTCCATAGCAATTTCGATAGGAGTGTCTGCAATTGTGGGACCTCTTTGGGTGTGGAGAACTATCAATACAATGGAAAAGGAACAATCAATCAATTAGTTTTTCATATTTTATTTTGAAATTACTGGATTCTTGATCAATAGAAGAAATACTATTTACTAAAATTTTTGATTCTTGATAACTAATACAAGGAAAATTGTGATTATGCAATTTGTGCTTTACCTCTTTATCTAAAGAGAGACGTTCATTGATATAATCCGTATGATTTTTGAATCTCCTTTCAATGTAAGAATTACAAAAATCTTTGCAATTATACAATTCATCTTCTATTATTCTAGAAAAGCTATTTGATAATTCAATCCCTATTGAATTTCTTTGTGAACAAATAGCTGCCTTTGTGGTTGTCCCTGTTCCTAAAAATGGATCAAGAACTACATCATTCTTTACAGAAAACATATTTATCAAACGGTAAGCAAGTTCAAACGGAAAAGCACCACTTCTTTCTCTGTCTCCATCATCAATATCTTGTAATTTACCTTGAATACCATGCCATGTATCTGAAAACCATTTATTTCTTTCTTCCCAGAAAAATGCACTTTCATGTCTATTGTTCTTTTCCTCTTTTGTTTTAAATTTCCTTCTTGATCCTTTTCTAAAAATTAATATATGTTCATGTTCCAATGTCACATGAGAACCAACAGGATACATACCTGAACCCATAAATTTGTTAGGTGAATTAGTTGATTTTTTCCACAATATAGATGGAAGTGAACTAAAGCCTATAGATATACAAGATGTGAGAATACGTGAATGGGAATTATACAATTTAAAAATGTCATTAAATGTTCTAGTTGAATCGCCAATATTGATACAAAGGATACCTCCCTCTTTCAGAACCCCAAAAATAGATTGCCAATGTACATCAAGTTTTTGATGCATTAGCTCAAATGCTTTATCATTTTTACCAGAGTCTAATAAATTCTTTATTTTAGAATCCAAGCTACCAAAAACATCATCCCACATTGATACCATAGGATATGGAGGAGAAGTCACAACCAAATCAATCGAATCATCACTTACAGTTTTCAATGATGAAGAATCACCAAAAATGATTTTATGATTTGTCTCCATATTTCGTCTAGTGCTCACTAGATATTAAATTAACGTATTTTATAATAAAATAGATTCAATAAATAAAATAATTGCCAATTAATGCTAATGCTAAAACAAGCAAGACAGTTCCTATCATTCTATCTATCAGAATAGAGTTGTCTCTTAATTTATCAATGATTGTGGTCCCTGATAAGAAAATTGCAACTAGAACATACCAAACTGTATCAATTAGGCCTGCAAGTAGTGCCATTATCACGCGTTCCAAATCATCCATCTGTGGATCCAGAAATTGACTGAAGACTGCAACTAGAAAAACAAGTATTTTTGGATTTAAAAATGCAATCATAAAACCTTCTACAAAACCTCGACGACCGCTATTTGGATGTTCTTCCTCCACACCTGTAGGTTGATAGGTTAGCATATTGTAGGATAACCAAAGTAATACTACAGCACCACTCAATTGAAGCAACGCAAATTTTGATTCATCAGCTATCAATATTGCTGAAAGGCCTGTAACTGCAAGCATAGCGTATATTCCAAATCCAATTCCATGTCCAATACCAGTCATTACTCCTTGTGTACGGCCACCAGATATTGTATTACGCAAAACAACAGCTAAGCTTGGTCCCGGTGACATTGCACCCATAGCGCAAACTAGTGAGACACCAACTAAAGGAGCAATATCCATAAATCTCTAAGTTTCAAGGTCGTTTAAACCTTACTATTGTTAAACCTAGACTTTTCTCATTCAAAATTAAAGATGGTATTTCTGGATATATCCTTTGAATATCATTGCGAAGGCCATCTTCACTTTGAATATAGTCCTTAATTGCAGTACCTAAATTATGTCCGTGTACTAATTTAAGCTTAGACAGTGAATCTGCCCAAGCCTCACCAACGGATATTTGAGCTTTCAATTTTGCTTCAGATAAAGGTAGACCATGAAGATCAACCTTCATTAAATCTAAATTCCTAGAATTTCTTTTGTTTTAGAGGGATTGTCTGTAGTTAAAGCAACATCTGCAGCATCCATCTCCATTTTCATAATGTAAAATGATATTATATTTATTCCTTCATCACTTAATCTGGTTGCCATCTCTGCAAGTGCGCCAGGTTTATTAGATAAAGTAGTCAAAATTAATTCATTTACTTCGAAATCTCTACCCATATCTTTCAAAACTTTAGATGTAGCTTCTTCATCATCTGTAACCATTGTTACTGAGGCTGTAGAGCGCCCCATACCAACACAACCAAGTATATTGATTCCTTGATCTCCGACAGCTGAAGCTACTGCTGCTAACTCGCCAGGCTTATCAGTTAAAGATACATTGAATTCTTGCATAATGTTTCCCTGTCAAGGGCATATATATCAATTATGTTCTTTTTCTAAATATGGCAACGAGTAATGATGTAAAAACAACAAAACTAAATGGTATAGATGGAGAATCCTCAGCGGAAGAAGCTTTAGCATCATCTATATTCAAAGGAACTGTAACTGGATAGCTAATACCTTCTGAACTTTCTGCCCGAACCCATATTGTGTGATTTCCTGGGCCTAACTGAGTTTGCATAATATCAATTTCAGATATAGAGTCAACACTATGCCATATATCTTCTATTAGGATATTTCTCCACTGTATATGTGAAGCATTACCTTCGACATCAAAATATAATTTCTCATTTTCATGTACATAAAATCTAGAAGCTGTATCATTACCACCATCAGTTTCGTTACCTTCGTAATAAATAACTGAAGTATCTGCACTTATGTTAATTGAAAGTGAAGCATCGTATTGTATGGCTTCTTCCAAAGCTGTATCCATTAATACAAATCCCCAACCATAATCATTGTTAGGTCTTACGGGATGACTGAGCCACCTAAATTCTGAAGTTGATTCCAGAATTGTTCGAATCATTAAAGGTTGTAAATCTGGATTTGCTTGAAGTAATAAAACTGCCATACCTGCTACCATTGGAGTTGCCATACTTGTTCCAGAGTAGGATGCATAACCATTACCGCTATTTGCTTCCACAGACATTACTGCAGAGCCAATTGCCGCTACATTTGGCTTTATTTGACCTTCATGAGTAGGGCCTTTACTCGAATAAACTGCTAATTCTTTACTATCTTCAGTTGAACCCACTGTTATTACATCCTTAGCAGCTCCTGGTGTGCCTATTGTTCCATAGGCTGCACTATTACCTGCTGCAATCATCAAAGAAATACCCGCTGCGACCATTTCATTTGCAAGATGTGTAATACGTTCTTCTTGTTCCTGAGTTAATTCAATCAACCAAACACCTCCAAGAGACATAGATGCCGCTCTTATGTTGTATTTGATTTTGTTGTCTATGGTCCATTCCATTCCTTTCATAACTTCTGCAAAACTTCCTGAACCGCCACTATCCAAAACTTTCACGCCAACTAACCAAGCGCCTGGAGCAACTCCTCGGTATGGTGTTGCACCATCACTTAGTGGACCATCATCAACAGAACCTGTTCCTGCAGATATCCCTGCACAATGTGAACCATGTCCTTGATCATCATAAGGTTCTGTTTCTCCACTACCATCATCACCGCTCCCATCTAAAGCATCATAGAAGGCTACGACCTTGGGATCATTTGTTGAAGGGTCATCATCAAAATCATTTAAACCTACATGTAACGGATCAATACCTGTATCTATTATTGCAATACTGATTCCCTCACCTGTATATCCAAAATCCCAAACTGTATCTACATGATGAATACCAATTGCATTGTCTAGAGCCATTCTCATCTCACCATTCAATGTTAAAAACACTACACCTTGAACATTCAACAACTCATCAAGTAAATCCGTTTCTATTGTACCTGCAATTATGGGTATGTGATGAAAGCGCCAAGAAGGTTCAAAATCGACTTCGTCAATTAATAATTGTTCATCTAATTCAGTTGGCATATGATCAAAATCAACTAATACCGATATTTTCCCATCTACGACATATCGACCTTGCTCAAGTGCAATATCTAGCATATCATGCATTCGATTCTTATCTTTATCCATGTTCGTATCTTTCCACCATTCATCCGTAATTGTGGATTCTTGTAATGAAGAAAAAGATACAATCTCATAATTCTTATTTGAAGCATCCAACGAAATCATTGGCTGAAGGCAAAGCATGATGGAAACCATCACTGCAAGTAATACACGCATACTATGGCATCTACTATCCATTAAAAAAATATCTTTGGTAAAAATGGTGGACCCGTCGGGATTTGAACCCGAGGCCTCCTGCTTGCAAAGCAGGCGATCTTCCAGGCTGATCTACGGGCCCGATAATAGGAATCAAAGGAAGGGGGTGATAAGGGCAACTCTCCTAAATTAACGCTGTCCTGTTTGTACATTCCAAAGTCTAGAATATTGTGATTTATTGTCCAATAATTCTTCATGTGTCCCTGATTCAATCACTTTACCATCATCCAAAACAATAATCGAATCGCTGTGCCTTATAGTTGATAATCTATGAGCAATTACTATCGTAGTTCTATCCTTTGATATAATTTCAAGAGATTTTTGAAGAGCTTCTTCAGTTTCATTATCGACTGATGAAGTAGCCTCATCAAGAACTAAAATAGGTGCATCTTTCAAAACTGCGCGAGCAATGGATAATCTTTGTCTCTGTCCACCAGATAATTTATGACCTCCTTCACCTATTTGTGTATCGTAGCCATGTGGTAATTGCATGATAAAATCATGAGCTTCTGCAACCTTTGCAGAAGAAATAATTTCTTCTTCTGTTGCACCCACTTTACCATATGCTATATTCTGCATAACTGTGCCTGGAAACAAAATAATTGTTTGTGTTACTAATGAAATAGATGATCTAAGACTCTTGACTCTCAATCCTTTGATTTCATCTCCATCCAATGATATACTACCTGATGAGGGATCATGAAATCTCAACAGCAGCCTAATCAACGTAGTTTTTCCACTTCCTGTAGATCCAACAATAGCCTGTGTTGTTCCTGACTTTATTTCTAAACTTAAATCACTAATTACTTCATCACGTTCAGGGTATGCAAAGCTAATATTTTCAAATTTAATTTTACCTTTAATTTTAGTTAAATCTAATTCTTTATCTCCTTCTATAATAGTTAATTCAGTTTCAAGTAAGTTCATTACTCTAGTTGTAGAAACCATTGCTCTCTGATACAAATCAAACGTTTCTCCTAATCTTGTTAAAGGCCATAGTAATCTTTGCATCATAAATATCATAACACTATACGATGCAATTTCCATACCTCCATTAAGTGTAACAATTCCTCCATGCAATAAAGTTGCTGTAAAACCTACCAAAATAGCCATTCGGATTAATGGTACAAAAGCTGCACTCAATCTTATTGCTTTACGATTTGCTTCACGATATTTTTGTGATGCAGCTCTTACTCTTTCAATCTCAAGCTCTTCACTAGTAAAACTTTTGATAGTACTTATCCCACTTAAATTATTAGAAAGAAGTGCATTCAATAGTCCCACTTCCTTTCGGACTTCTGCATATCGAGGACCTATACGTGATTGAAATCTAAATGAACCCCAAATAATTACGGGAATTGGGATAACTGAATAAATTGCTATAGCTGGTGAAATGTAAAAGAAAATTGCACTAATTATTACAACCGTAGTTCCAACTTGCAATAATTCATTTGCTCCTTTGTCAAGAAATCTTTCCAATTGATTGATGTCATCATTCAAAATTGACATTAATTCACCTTTAGATTGATCACTAAACCAAGCCATTTCTAATTCTTGAATGTGTGAATATGCATCTAATCTTAATTCATGCTGGACTGTCTGTGCTAAATTCCTCCACAAAACACCATAAATATATTCAAATAATGATTCAAGAACCCAGATTATTACAGTTAAAATTGAAAGGATAATCAATTGTTGTTTAGGATCTGTATAACCATAATTAGAGAGTGCAGATTTTTCCTGCATAACTACTACATCTACTGCAGCACCAATCAACAATGGAGGTGCCAAATCAAATATCTTATTCAATATCGAAAATAAAGTGGCTAACCACATCGTAGAACGATGTTCTTTCATATGAGATATTAATCTGTAAATTGGAGCTTGTTCGGTCATTTATTTTACTCTTGCATAGTGTGAGGTTCCAACTTCTTTCAATGGAAGCACTTCGTTAAGGCTAGATCTGACAATATAATCAATTCCTTTTCCCTCTATAGTTTTAATTTCCAAGCGTTCCTGCTCAGTAATTTCTGTAGCTAATTCAGCTTTGGTTTGATCCAAATAAGTTATTGGACTAGGTACATCACCCAAAATCATAATCTTTTCTTTATGTTTTTCAAAATTAGGAGTCGCTGATAACAATGCTTTGGTGTAGGGATGTTGTGGATTAGAAAATAATTCTTCTGTATCTGCTTCTTCAACTACTTTCCCCAAATACATAACTGCCAAACGATCACACATATACTCTATTACGGATAAATCATGGGAAATAAAAATATAAGTTAACTCATATTTCTTTTGTAAATCATTAAGAAGATTGAGAATTTGAGCCTGAACAGATACATCTAAGGCAGACGTAGGTTCATCTAAAACTAATATTTTTGGATCTAAAGCAAGAGCTCTGGCAATCACTATCCTTTGCCTCTGACCTCCTGAGAATTCATGAGGATATCTATACATATGTTCTTCACCAAGACCAACATTATTAAGCAGCGAAATTACTTTTTCGCGAATTTCCTTTGTTTTACCATGAATAACTAGTGGTTCACTTACAATATCTTTAATCAACATTCTAGGATTCAGAGCTCCCATCGGGTCTTGGAAAACAACACCAATTTGTCTACGAAAACTGCGTAACTCTTCACTTGTCAACTCTTCTAAACTATTACTCAAGAATTGATTTTTCGTAATTTCTTCTGAAAGAACTACTGAACCTGAAGTTGGTTCGACTAGTCTAAGCAAAGTCCGCATCAGAGTCGTCTTACCGCAACCGCTTTCACCAACAATGCCAAAAGTTTTACCAGATTCAATTTCTAGGTCTACACCATCCAATGCCTTGACCAATGCAACATCTGTTCCCCAAACATTCTTTACTGGAAAATGCTTGCACAAATTTTTTATTGAAATAATTATTTGATTGTTGACACTCTCTTTATTCATCTATAATCTCCTTTTTAACTTTGAGAAAATCGTCAATGCTGGATTCCGATTTTGTTGTTCTTGCTGATTTCTTATTTGTTGATAAATTGGGTAGATGCTTCTCACTTTTCGGTATTGCACTCAATAATGCTCTAGTATATTCATGCCGAGGATTTGTAAATATCTGATCTACTGAAGCTTCTTCGACTATTTTACCTTTGTACATCACAGCAACTTTTTCACAAGTTTCTGCAACAACTCCTAAATCATGTGTTATCAAAAGAACTGCCATGTTTTCTTCTTTTTGAATATCTTTTATCAATTGAAGTATTTGTGCTTGAATTGTAACATCTAATGCAGTAGTTGGTTCATCTGCAATAAGCATCTTTGCTTTTCCTGCCAAAGCCATTGCAATCATTACTCTTTGTTGCATACCTCCACTCAATTCATGAGGATATGATCTAGCTATTTGCTTGGGATTAGGCAATTTAACTCTAGATAAGGCATCTATTACCATCAAATCAAGAGCTGAAGCAGGAATATCTCTTTGCAAATAATCTCTAAGAAACATCATCCCTATCACAAATAAGAATGGTAAACTGAAAGTGAATTGACCAAGCATTATGAAAAGAGAAATAAATGATATACAAAAGGCCATAATTGTAAATTCAACGCCAGGAGAAGCTTTCCATTTTTCACTCTTGTAAACTGGTATTCCTTTCTCTGAAGCTAGTTTATTGATTTCAGCATCTTGATGAAGAAGCAAAATTTCTCCTATTTGCTCATTTACAGTCATTACTGGATTTAATGCAGATAAAGGATCCTGGAAAATTATACCTATTTCTCCACCTCTTATCTGCCTTAGTCTGTCCTCTGAAGCATGCGTTATATCCTCTCCATTCAGTAAGATATTTCCACCAACTACTTCTCCAGTCTTTGGAAGCAATTTTAAAGCTGAATAACAAGTTACGGATTTACCGCTGCCTGTCTCGCCAACTAAACCAAAAATTTCTCCATCTTTGATTGTTAAATTAACACCATTAAGTGCCTTGACAACACCGTCATATGTGTTAAAATTGGTTTTCAAGTCTTTAATCTCTAACATTAATTCCTCTGCTTAGGATCTAAAATATCCCTAACTCCATCTCCTAGTAAGTAAAATCCTAAAGCCCATAGAGCTATGGCCAGTCCTGGAAAAAAGAATCCCCACCATTCACCAGTTAAAATGTCATCTTGACCAAAAGAAACCAATTTTCCCCATTCAGCAAGATCTGGGCCACCACCAAATCCAAGGAAACCTAATGCTGCCAATGAAAGAACAATGCCACCCATATCCATAGTTGCAATCACAATTATTGAAGTTATACAATTTGGAAGGACATGCTGGAAAATTATTCTAAAATCTGAAGCTCCTGACGCCTTTGCAGCTTCAATATAGGGTAATTTTCTAATCCGAAGAGCTTCAGCCCTAATAATTCTAGTAAAACCCGGCCACCAAACAATAATCAACGCGTACATCAACATTTCAATAGAATTATCACCTGTCACTGCAATTATCGCTAAAGCTAAAACTAAACCAGGAATAGCTATGAAAACATCTGTAATCCTCATCACAATATCATCTATTCTTCCACCATAATATCCTGAAACTGCCCCTATTACTGCTGCAATGAAAGTACCTGTGAAAACAACTTTTACTGCAACATCTAGAGAAGTACGACTGCCCCAAACAATACCATAGTAGATATCATAGCCTCTATCAGTACTTCCTAAAATATAACCATCTTCTTCACCCGACTCTGCCGTACATGAAAAATAACAAGGTGGTTGATGATTAAAATTATACTCAAAATGCTCTTCCATTCGCATTGGATCTCTTTGAGTCTCTGCTGGAGGTGCAAGCCATGGTGCAAAAAGTGCAATGGATAACAGAGATATTACTAAAATAAGACCTAAGATTGTTAAAGGATTCTTTTTAATTTGGTAAGAAGAACGCTTAAACTCATCTAACTTTGGACCTAAGCCCTCCTTAACGTCTTGCCAATAATAAATTAAATATCCTGTGTAAACAATCAAAGAAGAATATATAATTGTCATGAAGAAACCTGAAAGAATAGACCAAACAACAAACATAGTTCCAGCAAACAAGAAGATTACCCAAGCATCCTCAGGATTCTCAATCATTCTTTTAGAGATGGAATAAATTGTAAGGCCTGATAACGAAACTAAAATTAGGAAACCAAACCAAACTGCTGCATCGATATTGATAAGAGTAATTATCAGCATTAGTATAGATAGAGAAACAACCAAAATCTCAGCTATACTCGAATGCCCGCCTAATTCAACGCGAGGATCTAAGAAAGCATATAGAATATCAACAATCAAATTAGCAATAATGTAAAGGAATGCTGAAAATAAAGTATAAGCCAAAATTGCAGATACATCCAAGCTCCGCATAGCAGTAATTGCCCAAGCTCCCAAACCTGGCCAAGTGAATATTGTCTCTGTCAAAACAGAACCATTAATCAGACCTGCAAAACCCATTCCTAACAATGTTACAGTAGGAATCATCGCGTTTGGTGCTCCGTGCTTATAAGTTACTTGATTCTCAGATAAACCTTTAGATTTTGCAGTTCTAATGTAGTCTTGACCTAGAACATCTAGCATATTACCTCGCATCAGACGAATAATTGTAGCCATTGAACCATATGCTAAAACTGTTGCTGGAAGAATCATATGCTTCAAAGCATCAATAAAATGTGGCCATGAGCCTGCAGCTATCGAATCTATCAGAAGAAAATTAGTTTTAATCTCTATAGGATCTGTGATTTCCCATAATATTGGATCATATCGCAAACTAATCTGCCAATCTGTATACAAAGTAAAGAAATATTGAAGAAAAAGTGCGAACCAAAAAATAGGAATGGCAGAACCAAATAAGGCGAATAATCTGATTCCATGATCTTCCCATCTATTCTGTCGGATTGACGAAAAAATTCCCAGAGGAATAGCCGTTGCCACTGCTACTATGAAAGCTAAAATAGATAATTCCAGAGTCGCCGCAAATCTATACCTAAGGGCCTCGGAAACATCCTCATTAACCACCTCAGAATATCCCCAATCAAACGTAATTACGCCTCTAAGATAAGTTACATACTGAACATGGATTGGTTCATTAAGCCCGTGCTTTTCAGCAAGCATTTCATATTGCTCAGGTGTAGTTCGTTCAGTGACATATGGAGCTAGCGGGTCTCCCATTCCATAGGACAAGTAGAAAGTAATTACTGTGACACCTAACATGACTGGGATGGTTAGGGCTAATCTCCTGAGAACGTAAATCCAGAGCTTCACTGCTTGCCAAGGAGAGTTTTACTTAAGATAAACGTGTCTAACTCTTACTTAATGTGTAATACAAAGTACTATGCATACTATTGTGGTACCAACCGTTGACCCAGCTTTTCCATATCTTGTAACTAATAGGCTGATAGGCCCAAATATGGAGAGCCTTGTCATGCTCCAACTCAGCTAATTCAAAATACATGTCCTCTCTTGTATTAGGATCCGTTTCTGATGCTGCTGCATCAATTAAATCATCAATGTCATCGTATTGAAATCCTAGATAGCTAGATGGATAATACCCTTCTGCACCATGCAAGAAAGGATGTGCGAAATTATGCGGATCTGCATAATCTGCACCCCAACCCAACATAAAAATAGGAATTTCACGGGTTTTGAGTTTATCTAAGAATAATGGCCATTCTAGACCTTGAATTTCTAAGTTAAATTGAGGATTGAGTTGCTCTAACGCATTCTCAAGAAGTAAGAGTCCATTAAGTCTGGTGTTTTAGAAGGATCTCTATAGGGCACTCTAATTAGAATAAAACCTCCAAGAAATGTTGCAAATGCCGCCAAAACAAACAACGGTCTAAAAGTATCAGGAGAATCTTCTTCACTCACATAAGCCATATAAATTGCAATTAAGGACCCAAAGAAGCCCATCAAACCACCTATTACATGAAAATTACTTAGGGTACTTCCTCGCCGGGAAGGATTCATCCAATCCCCCTGAAGAGCAGACCAAGTAGGTATGATAATGGAATGTGCAACCGAATATACTATTACCAGAGCAATCATTTCAT
>CACALG010000023.1 GCA_902533295.1 uncultured marine group III euryarchaeote
CACTAAGCCTCATATCATTTTCGTGTTTATCTCTTAGGTCATCAATCTCTTTTTCAAGATTCGTTTTGGCAGCTAGGTCATCATTTAGTTCTTTTTCAGCCATTCTAGCTCGCTTTTCTACTTCTGATGTGGCTATTCTAGCAGTTTTCAATTTACTGTCCAAAGAATTGTTCAATGTTTCTACACTTTGGTTCAATGCAGTTAAACGGTCTAATTCATTATCTAAATCTTCAATTCCTTGATAATCTATTTCGTCAGCTGTGTTTCTGACATCTTCTATTCGTCTTTCCGCATCTTTAAGTTTCTGTTCGGTGTCTTCAAATTCTTGGAGCAATTCTTTATTTTTATCTATTTCACCATTTTGTATTTTTTGTTGCCTCTCAATTAAATCCTGTTTTTTCAGTATGGCTTGCCATTCCTCATCAATACTTCCTAAGATGTAAAGTGTTCCACCACCAGTGAATAATGATCCTATTAAAACAACAAAGAATCCAATACCAGGCCCCCAGGCGACGGGATTGATACGAGAACTAAGCAGATCCGCTTCACCTGGATTTTCGGACTGTACATACTCTAAGCAGGCATCTCCTCCATAGAAGGTAATAACACCAGTAATACATCCCAACTTTTGTTCTTCTCCAAGTACCTCGTTTAGTGCAGCTTCATCACGAACTAAGGCTTCAGTCCAACCTGTGTAATACATTGAAATTGTTAGCAATCCTAGAATAACAACTAATATAGCTGAATATTTTAATCTTGTAAGAGCTTTTCTCAAGTTCTTTTTATGTAAATTGTTGACTGCATCTCTAGCCATATAAGCTACACCTAATGCTAAGATTGCAGTAGAATAGGCTAAACGGGATATATTTTGCAAAATTTTTGATTTCTCAGCACAAGAATTACAATTAGCACTGGCATAATTTTCTTTGGATGTTTCACCATTTTCATAATATGTATAATAACCCATGTGGTAGCTGTATTCAAATTGACTAGTTTTTGTCCCACTTTCAGGACTACCTGGTTCCAATATTTCTTCATTTGTACCAGATATTTCGAACCATTCACCATATTCGCCAGTACTATGGATTGATATTAGAACACAAAGAAATGTGACGATGGCTACCGCTTGTATTTGCTGTAGTTCTTCTTTCATGGGGATAGGTTTTTGCTCGAGCTTCTATTTAAAGTTTAGTTTTTTGTAGTCATAATATCATTATTTTCACATGCATATTTTTTTCAGTTAACATTTTAACCCATCATTCTGTAAACAATTAATGAAGGTCTGCCCAGTTTGTCAATATGAGGAGGAAGATAGCAGTGAAGTCTCATGTGCTATTTGTGGGTCAGATTTAGAATCCGAGGGGTCTTCCGTAGAGGAAAGTGTTGTAGAAGAACCAATTAAAGAGGATTTAACAATCGAGAAGACAGCTTCAGATACGTCAGTGGAAAGTAAAACGGAGGAATCAAGTTCGGAGAATGAAGAAACTTCTGAGATGACTGATGAAGAGCGCGAAATTGAAGAGGCTTTGGCAGGCACAGAAATGCCCTCATCGGAAAAATCTGAATCTAATATAGATATCAACAAATATTTATCTTTCCTTGGCAATTTCGGTGCTATTTCTGAAAAATTTGTATCAACTATGGATGGTTTCTTTAAAAAGGATGGAAAATTAACTTATGTTGGTCCTTTGACAGCATTATTTGTTTCTATTTTAATTTTCTTTAGTGTTTTAGCAGTCACAGCAATGACAGTTCCAAGGGGTTTGGATGTTAATGGTGATGGTGAACCAATTTATGCACAGAATGGCCCTCCATATGATCCTGAAGCAACACCTACATCGGATCCGTTTAGCGGGGAACCGTTTAATTGTGAAATGTGGGATAAGCAAAGATACAAAGAATTTGCAGTTGAAGACACTACAACTACATATAATGAGGAGTTACAACAATCATTTAAAGTAACTACGGAATTTTTAGTTACAGATAAAAACAATAGTGGGTATATTGATGATAGTGAAAGAGAAGGTTGCCCTGTAGATATAAATATGACTTCGGGATTGGCTATTTTTGCTCTAAATCTAATATTTTTAACTATAGTATTTTATCTTTATCAGTCAATACCTAATACCTCACTTACTCTTCCTTTGCTAATTTTTAGTTTCAGTCAAATTTTGCTTTTTGTTATTTGGGGCGGTATGGGCAGTCAACTTATTTTTTCACTAGAACTTACTCTTGGATTTGCCGCAGCAGTGTGTTTGGTAGTGGCAACATCTGTACTATTTGCCCGTATATCTCTTGAGAGACCTTTGGATGAACCGGTTACCTTAAATTTTTATTTTTTCGTGATAGTCATAGCACTTTTGTTGTCTTCAGTTTTTCTAAATTATTCACAAGGACCATATGCAATTTGTGAGAATCCCTATGGAATGAAACAGGAACCTCTTGAACCTTTTATGGATTATGGAATGGATGGAATTATAGGAAATTATGACGAAGGAGAAGGAAATGGAATTAGGGATGAATGGGATGAGTTTGAAGATTATGGAGAGGACGGAGTTTGGTCTGTTGATATAGATGGAGATGGCAATTATACTTCAGAAGGCGACATAGCTCCTGATTTAGGTGAAAGAGATGGAGTTAGGCAGTCTTTTGAGGAATATACTGATATTAATAATAATTCGAAATTTGATGCACCTGAAAAATTCCAAGATACAAATGGTAATGGAGTACATGATATGGATTTAATATCTGAGCTAGATTTATTTTTCCTTGAACTAGCTAGTAAAGAAAAAGATGACCGAGGAGCCTGCCAATTATTAGAGGTCCCTCATAAGGACATAAATGTGACATTTGTAGATTTTAGCGCAGGTCAGGATAGTACTCTTATGCTTTTGGCAGCTACTTTCCTTTTTGTGGGAATAGGTAATTGGTTAGTTGGTAGTACAAAGATTAATGACATTAATGAAGCAAAATACATGACTATGATATTATCTGGTTTAGTCCTTCAATACTTGATTTTTGCTTATAATATGTTAACGAATGAAGGTTCAGGTTTTGGTATTGATCAAAATGATTTAACCCTCACTGTGATGGCTTTAGGTATCTCTTCTGTAGGACTTTATTCATTTTACAACAAGAGAAAAGGTGAGCAAGGTTCAATAGGTGTTGCTTACTTTGTAATTTTTGCAGTAGGAATCTTATCCCTATTCGCCACTTTCCTTTTGCCTATTGCTTTAGGAGGAGTCGAATTAGATGAAATGGATGGAGATGCGAAGTTCAATCTTGTTTTGTCAGCGTTAGTAACGGGCGTTGGTTTTTGGTTGGTGTATAAGTTTGGGTCTCAGAAGTTAAGAGAAATGTCTTTAGCAACTGATAGAGCAATGCCAAATCGTGAGGATCCTTTTGCACCTACTGTAGAGGGCGGGCAGAAAGCAATGCCAGAATGGTCAGTAGATTCCGCAATGGAGTTTTTGATGCAGGAATATGGAGAAGAATTCCAGATTGAATTAAAACATACAACAGAACATACTCCAGACATGGAATTAGTTGGTAAAACAATGATGGATGACGTTGATCATTCTGTTAAGATTAGGCCAGCTATACAAGTTGATTATGATGTGGACTTCAATGAGATTGCAGAGGCATATTCCACCACTCCTGAAACAGTAGATGAAGTAATAACTCATTTGACTTCTGGAAAAAATATTATGTTATTTGGAGAGCCAGGCACAGGTAAAACAGCATTATCTAATATTCTGTTAACAACATTATGTGGGGAAATTGATCAACCAAATGGTAGCAAAGCACCTAATTACACAATTGTTACAGCTAATGCAGAATGGTCTAATTTTGATGTTATAGGTGGTATTTCCCCTGACGATTCTGGAGGATATTATTTCAAAGATGGTTATGTTGCTGAAGCGGCTAAGCTTTGTGAAAAATCTATAGTTGAAACCGGTAAACCACATTACTTAGTTATTGATGAATTTAATCGTGCTAATATTGACGAAGCTTTTGGTAAATTGTTTACTGTATTCGAATATAGAGATAAACAACCATTATTGACACATAAAGAAACAGGTGGAGCTCCATTCATGATGCCTCCAGAGTTTAGAATTATTGGAACTATGAATACTCAGGATAAGAATACTCTTTTCAACGTAGGTTTTGCATTGATGAGACGTTTTGCATTTGTTGAAATAGGTCTTCCAATCCCTGAGGACGAGTATAATCGAATGCCTGTCTTTGTTTATTTCAAATTGAAGAAACTAGGTTTAGTTCCTGATAGGCCAGAAGGTGATGATCTTTGGAAATTTGGAGAAAAATGTAAACATTTCCCAAGTCGTAAATTTGATTTTTATGATGATGATGGAAGTATGTACAAATGCCACGAGAAATTGGTAAAATTCTTAGAACCTGGAGAGGCCCCGAAGAGAGGAGATGAAGTAGCAGTAGGAGTTCGTACATTCCGTAAAATTGGTCCAGCACTAGTTATTGATTCAATGGTTACTATGTTTAATTCGATAAAGAAATATGGGCCTGAGCTCGCTTTAGATAGAGTTATTAGATCTAATATTATGCCTTCATTAGAAGGGCTTGAAAGAAATGAAATACGCAGTATGTATCTTCAAGCTAAGGAAGTTTTAGGGCCCGATTCATTAGTTACTGAGACATTAGATAGAATGGCTAATTCTGATAGTCTAAGCTTATTCTGATTTATTCATCAGATATTACTAATGATTATGCATGTCGTTGCCACAGCACATTGGGGATTTTATTTTTCCACAGCCATCAGGACATTTAGAAACATCAACAGTGCTTCCATCATCCTTTGTAAGGGATCCATGAACTAATTCTTTTCCACATGCACCGCAAGTGAGACCTGAAACGGACATATCACAATTATGACAGACGTATTTTACCATAGTTAATCACTAAGATGCTTACTTATAAAATATTCATATTTCTTTTTTTTCTATTTTTTAATAAACTATCAATATATCTTTTTTTAAGTTTGAAACCGTTCTTTTTAGCTAGTTTAGTTATTGCTTTATCAAATCCACTACCATATTGTGCACCCTTTTTTTTTCGTTCAGATATTATTCGTGGAATTCCTATTTCTATTGCAATTTCCCTAAGTATTTTCTTATTTTTCTGGGAGTCTATTTTTTGAATACTTGGTAAACTCATTGCTAAAATAATTAATTCATCATTAATGTATGGGCTTACTATCTGTTTTTTTACACTTTTAGATACCATTTCATCCCTAATTATAACTAAATCTTCTAGCCTTTTGATTCCATCCCAACTTTCTTCTTCAAGTTCTTTAATTTGATTTCCTCTCCATTTTCCACCTTTGTCCGTAGATAGAGAGTGTCGATGGTATCCTGCGAATAATTCTTCAGCTCCAATCCCACTAAGGAATACTTTTTCATTTCCTAAATTAAGGGCAGCAAGTAAAACTGTAGATACGGAAATTTTGACCATATATTCTATGTAGTTGTCATTATGAATTTCAGGAATTGGCAGGATATTGATAGATTTTATCAGTAATTCTTCGATTTCATCTATTTCATATTCTTTTAAAACTAAATTCAATTCTAGTTCTTCAGCAGCAATTTTTGCACTTTCTACGTCAGCAGATCCTTTAATCCCCACGCAAAAGCACCTGAAATCTGCACCATAATCCTTACAAATTTTAGCAATAAGTGTTGAATCTACGCCTCCTGAGAGAAGAATTCCAAAAGGTTCTGAAGGTATAGAATCCATAACAGACTTTTTCAATGCTTCAAATAGATTTTTTTTGGATACATTATCTTTAGTTTTTGGTATCAGAGAATTTATATGCTTATACCAATCTGAATTATCCATATTCTTATCTTAAACTTTTAACCATATAGTGTTCATCTA
Organism: uncultured marine group III euryarchaeote; assembly: GCA_902533295.1. Classification (GTDB taxonomy): domain Archaea; phylum Thermoplasmatota; class Poseidoniia; order MGIII; family CG-Epi1; genus CG-Epi1. Next base: position 5,911 of record CACALG010000023.1, read on the forward strand.
GTTCATATCCCAATTTCTCATAATATATTCTTGTTCCAGGTCCATGCGTGACTCTAATTTTATTATAGTTATTAGCCTTTTCTTCAGCAATTTTCATTAATTTCGTTCCTAACCCCATATGCTGAACACCTGAACCAGTTTTTCCTATACTGGCAGACTGGCCAGTAACTTTCAGCTCTCTTATTGTTGCATTATCGTCCAATCTTAATCTTACATATGCTAATAATTTCGTTCCAGATTCATAAGAGATAAAATATTCATTTCCACCGCTTGCTTTGTATTCAATTTCTTTTAATTCGGCAGTCTCAGGATCAATTTGAGCTCTCCAAAGTTCTCTGCAATTTATACAATTACATTTCTTTCCTCGTTTTTTAAGTTCTCTTCTAGCATATTGTCTAAGATTAGAGTTCATAACTCCTGCAATTATTTGGGGTTTTGGAATATCTCTTTGAATTCTTTGTATTCTGACATATGGAGGCACTATCTCTTTCAAGTCAGCCACAACATTAGCAGCGGTTTCCGTATCATATGGTACAAAATCTCCAGGGTTACGAGACAGTGGTGATCCTTTAACCAGTAAAGTAGGATATAATTTCAGCATATCCGGTTGAAAATCTTCTTCTTCGAATAATCGTTTGAAATCTCTTACATCTGTTTCCGGTGTCATTCCAGGTAATCCTGGCATCATGTGATAGACTACTTTCAGACCCGCTTCCTTTAGCATTTTGGTTGCTTTAATCACATCATCGACTTTTTGTTGCCTGTTGAGTTTATCGTGTACACCATCATCAAGGCATTGTACCCCTATCTCTACCCTTGTAGCTCCTTGCTTTCTCATTTGGTAAACTGTCCAAGGATTGCATTCAGTAGGTCTTGTTTCCATTGTCAAAGCTACACATTTATGTTTTGCATTTCCATTAAGGTGTAGGGCTTCTTCCAAGGGTAATCTTTCTCCATTTAGCGTTTCAAAGGCTCCAGTAAGAAATTCGTCTTGGTAGTCAGGAGTTCTTGCAGTAAACGTACCTCCCATTATGATAATTTCAATTTTATCAGTAGGGTGGCCATTTCGAACATATTGTTCTAAACGAGCATTTACTTGTGATTTTGAATTGTAATTATGTCTCTTCCCTCTTCGTGCAGCAGGTTCATGTCCTGTATAGGATTGAGGACTTTCATTTGTTGGCCCTCCAGGACAATACGTACAAGTTCCATGAGGACATGCTGCAGGAGAAGTCATAATGGCTATTGGAGTTACTCCAGCACTTGTTCGCATTGGTTTTACTCTAAGTAATTTTGCTAATTCAGGTTCTTTGGAGGCATCTATCTGTGCTAAAAGTTGATTGTTTGGCGGCACCATATCGAATTTCTGTTCTTTAGCCACTTCTAATTTAATCAATTGCACTTCTTGTCTTGTTTTGGGTTTCTTTTCTATGAGGCGGTTGACTACTAATTCAGCCTCCATCATCTTAGTACAAATCCTTTTTCGCTTTCGTTAATATCTCTGGGTTATTTCCATTTACCAAAACATCATCTTCAATTCTGACGCCACCTTTTCCAGGAACATATATTCCAGGCTCTATAGTTACGGCCATTGAGTCTTTTGCAACAACTTTTGATTTGTAGGTTAATGAAGGAAATTCATGTATTTCCAAACCAAACCCATGTCCTGTACCGTGGACAAAATTGCGACCATAACCTTTCTTTCGGATGTAATCTCTTCCAGCTTTATCTACGTTATGGCCTGTATTTCCCTCTGTAAGTGCATTTATTGATTTTCTATTTGCCTCTAAAACTATCTGATATATCTTTTTCAGTTCATCAGATGGCTTAGCATCAACAAAGTAGGTTCTCGTTATATCTGAGCAATATCCATCCCAGAAAACGCCAAAATCACAGATTACAGAATCTCCATTCTCCAATTTTCTATTTGTATTGGAGTGGTGTGAATGTGCTGCATTAGGTCCTGAAGCTATAATTGTACTAAATGAATTTTCCTGAATTCCACATCTGCCCATGAAGTAATCGATTTCGGTTCTCACTTCTCTTTCTGTTAATCCTTCACCACATTCAACCAAATTTCTAGCGAATTCTTGTCCTTTATCCGATTGTTTGATGGCCTTCTTTATCCTTTCTAATTCATCTGGTGTCTTCACACCTCTCATTTCGGTAACAAAATTATCTTGTGAGGATTTAAATTTTCTGCCTAAACCTAGTTTTTTATCACTGCAAATAGTTGTAAGCTTTTTCTCATCTAAAACATCCTTAAGTACCTTTAATGCAGTTTTTCCATGAGATTCAATGTCAGGATAGTGTGTCCACAATCTAATGTCTTCAATTGATGATTCTTTTCTACATCTGTGCTCTTCAAGAGAGGAGGTAATTGCTACAGGTTCACCTTTGGATGGTATAATAACAAAATTCATTGTAGATCCTGGAGGACATCCAGGGGGGGCCTCAGAATTAGCTAAATATCGTGTATTTCCAGGTAATGAACATATGAAAGCATCTTTTCCATCAAGATTGTCTTTTATTTCATTCCACCTTCGCTTGTAATTAATCTTCATTCTTCCTCATCAATGATTCTGCAAGTTTGTAACCTGGCAAAGCATTTCCTAGAATTAATAATATGGCTATATTATAATGTTCTTCTACAATAAATAGTGTTGAACAAATAATAGCAACCAAGTAAAGAGCTAAAATGTACAATTTTGTTATACTCATATTCCTCCTCCAATTATTACACCGTCTTTTACCAAATCTGGTAGTAAATTTAGCCAATTTAAAATAACTAAACTAGTTATTGGTATTATTTGCATTGCCAGATCATCATCAAACCATTTTATTTTCGGTCTCTCAGATATTACTGCAACAATACTGCCGATTATTGAGTAAATAAATACACCGATAATGAATTGATATATAGCAAAACTACACACTAAACCACATATAATTCCATTTTTGTCTCCCCATCTCTTATTTGCTTCTCCAATAACTGGGTCTGTATAGGCAGCCATTATTATGGTTGCAATAACTAAACTCTGGGGGAAAATACCCATTTCATAAATTCCTAAAAGTAGGCAAGAACCACTTGCAAACCAAACAAAACTGGCAATTCTATCTTTTTCATAATCTCTCATTCCTAATATTTTGATACCTTTTGTAAGACGTGCCATTTCAACAGAAATTACTAAAATCCAAAATAGAACGATGTAATAGCTCCTCTGTAAATTTAATATCTCAGATGGGAATAGGAAATAGATTACAAAACAAGCAGCAATAGTATGGTTGAAACGGCGATATATTTGTTCATCAATCATGGGTTTTATATCCCTGATTAAAGAACGCTTTAGATATGTATATCTATATTCAAAAACTGAGCCATTTCTTTGTAACGACTTCTGATTGTGACCTCAGTCAAGTCTGCAGCTCTAGCAACATCTTTCTGTTTCCTTCTTTCATTATTGACTATGGAAGCAATGTAAACAGCAGCAGCAGCTAATGAGATAGGAACTGAATTAGTCAGTGGTACATCTTGTGCAGCTCTCAGTAAGTCTCTTGCAGCTCCTTCAACTTTTGGAGATAGCTCTAATTTAGAACATATTCTAGGTAGGTAATCTTCTGGAAGTGGCGGCATTGAATGCATTTTCAATGCTTTTACCATAACTTGGTATGTTCTTGAGATTTCTTTTCTTGAATATCTACTATGTCTGCTAATTTCAGTTAAAGTTCTAGGAACTCCCTCTTGTCTACAAGCAGCATATAATGCAGCACAAGCTACCATTTCTATGGCTCTTCCACTCAATGATTGTTCTTGTATTGCTCTACGATAAATGAATGCGGCAGTTTCCTGAATTCTTCTTGGTAATTTCAAATTGGTGGCTACAGCTTGCATTTCTCTCATTGCAACAGCCATATTTCTTTCAGCTGATTTCGATGCTCTAGCACGTCTTTGCCATTTTCTCATTCTAAACAGCATAGATTGGTTACGATTCGAAATGGATCGGCCATAATAATCTCTGTTTGTTGGTGAGATTTCTGTTGATAATCCTTTATCTGGGAGGGTTGTGGACATAGGTGGTCCGGCTCTTGCCAAAGCATTTTCTTGCTGCATATCGAATGCTCTCCATTCTGGTCCTGTATCGACTATATTATCTTCTAAAACTAAACCACAGTCGGCACATACTATTTCTGCGTGATCATAATCTCTTTTCAGATGTGTTCCTTTACAATCAGGACAGGCAGTAATTTCGTCAACATTTTTTTCGTCGTCTTTAGATTTCATTTCGAGCCCCCTTCAGAGGATTCGTGGGATTTAGGCCACTATAAAAAGCTTTCGGTTAGGTTTTCCTCGACAACCTATATTTTTAGAGTTGTTTTTCCATAACTATACCGTCACAACCATCCTGGTAATAGCAAGGTAGTACATCGACGCTAGAGAATCCTAATTTCCGATAAAAGGTAATTGCATCAGAGTCTTTTCGAACTTCTAATGTTACTTTTTTGATACCGAAAATTTCGCTAGCTTTTATCATTCGTTCTATAAGGTCTTTCCCAATCCCTCTTTTTTGGTAATCATCCTTTAAAACTAAAATTAGTATTCTCAATTTATCATTAGGAAGTATTGCACCACAACAAGTTCCCACTATTTTCCCTCCATCTATGACCGTAAGAAATCCCTCAGGCCAGCGTTTTCTTATATTTAGAAAGACTATGCGCTCATAGTTTTCGTTCAGATTTTCATCTAGGAATAGAATTAGCTCATCCAGTTGTTCTTCTTCAAATTTGGTTATGTTCATAATTCTTCTAACTTTATTTCACCAAATGTTTTACAATCAGCAACATAAGAGTTTTCAAGATATGTGGCCTTAGCAGTCCCTGTGCTTGAAAACAAATAATAGTATGAATATAGGTTCTCGCCATTTCCATCATCAACCCAATCAGACACTCTGTAAGGTGGCATCCACATGAAATAAGAATTTGCTAGATCTATGCTAACAACAGTTACATTTCCATCATTCAGAGGAACCAATGCGTTTACCCATGCATGACCACCCCAGTCTCTCAGTTCACAGCCAGAACTAGTATTGATGAATGCAGGTATTCTACCTAGTTCTAACCATGCAGGAATTCCTGCAGCTCTTGCGATCGAAGAAAATAAAATTGCTAAATCATCACAATCTCCGTAACCACCACTCAGCGTTTCGTCGCAACTTTTCGGAATCGCAGATTGTTGGTAAGTATAGTTGTATGTTATATATGTGTAAATGTTTCTAAGAATTTTAATCACATTGCCCTCTGTTCCATTTGAAAGTTGAGTTGCCAATTCTTCAATTTCAGGCATTGTTGGTTCAATTAACCATTCATCGACTAAATATGATTCATATCCTTTAGGTAAATCTTCTATGTTTCCAGAATCTTCTACTTTTAGATTTGGCATTAAGGTCTCCACTCTTACTTTGTATTCTATTTCAATATAATCTCTTTCTGTCCCTTCAATTCTGTTTGCCCATTCCATTCTACCAGCTTCATTTTCTTCATATTGAGGTGTAGCTGAAAAATCAGTTATAGTTTGCCAATTATTAATATCCTGCTGTGGCCATACTGGTGTATCACCAGGTTTACTGATAACTAAACTGTAATCTGAATATCCACTATCCTGTAAATATATCGTGAAATTCCTTACCATGGTGAGTTCAATACTTTCAGGAATACTATAGTATGGTGTATTAATTTCGTCCCAGTAATCCATAGTTCCTCTCACTAAGGATTGTGTTTGTGGTGAGGCTACAATCCCTATTAGAATAATTAATACAATAGTTTTACGTGCAAGAGTATAAATTTTGCTTTTTGGTTTAACGTAAACAATTTCCTCAGACGCCTTATTCTGAGTTTCATTTTTGGGAGTATATTCGATCTCTTCGAATACTTGCCTCTCAGGAATGGGGTTTGAGCAATTTCTACACTTTATGTCTTCAGGGCCAACATAAAATCCACAGAAATCACAGAGCTTCATAAGCTATGAGTAAGATAGAGATTAAAAAATTAAACTGAATCTGCACGTCGTAGTCTTATTTCGTTTAAAAGAATAATTACTAAACCGATGGCTAAAACATACAAGCTGGTTCCTGTGCCAAAGGCTTCAGCAATTTCCACAACCATTATAGTTAAAATACAAGTGAGAATTACAAACCATCTTGTCATTTGGATAGCATTATCATCTTCTGCATCGAAGTAACGAATCAACCCTGCAGCAGACTGAAATCCTTGGCCTTTCTTTTCTTTTGCCATAATTTTTCGACTTGCTAGTCTTATTTAAAATTAATTAGCATAATTATAAGACCCCATCTTTTAGTAAATCAGCACTAAGGAGTAACTAATGTATTGTAGAATGTGTGTGGATGTTCATGGTTTAACACCAACTAAATTGAATCAACCAGCAAGTGCAGAATATCTTGTATCACATTGCTATCAAGCAGATCTTAGACATAAACATGAGGAGAATCAAGGCTTCATTCATCCAATGTGTGAGGCTTGTGTTAAACGGATTAAGAGTAATCCAGACATTTATATTTTCTCGGTCTACAGTTTAGAACTTAAGGAATTGAATACTCCGGAGGAAGAATAATGGGTATAGATCAAGAAGATTTTGAAAAATTGAATATGCGGGGAATTGTCATTTCCTCGGTAATGACGGCATTTGGATTAGTAGTAGCTTTAGCTTGGAAGGATACGATTAACGCTACTGTGGAATATTTGATGCCTGATAGCGATGATGGTACTTTGAAAGGTATGTATATTTCAGCGATTGCAGTTACTGCCCTAGTTATGGGTCTTGCAGTTTTGGTACTGAATATCAATAAGAGAGCTGAAAAGGAATTAGAACGTGTACAGTCATATCTTTTTGATGATGATGAAACTCAGGAAGTAGCAAAAGCATACAGTGCAGTATGTACTCCTGATATTTTCCTTTACAATAAAGATAGAGAATTAGAATACAGAGGAAGATTAGATGACAATTGGCAACAGCCACACAATGTAACCCGTGAAGAAT
>CACALG010000024.1 GCA_902533295.1 uncultured marine group III euryarchaeote
TTTTTCTTGTACTTTTTGCAATACAATCGCCTATGCGAATGAGTGAAATATCAGATTTATATTCACTTTCTTTTTTAATGCCTCTTACGGTAGTTGGGGGCCTACTTTTCCCTGTTACTTTTTACAAAGCGCTTGGTAAAAGAGATATACATTCTTTTATTTGCCTTTACCTTTTTGGCTTTGTTATAATAGGCCTATATTTCCCAGAATACTTGGGTAATACTCAGAGAACAGTTGCATATGGAATATTGCTTTTGTCATTTTACTATGCACAATATACTTACCATATTTTCTCTTTGAAGAATTTAGGAATCATTTCGATTGTAGTTATATATGTATTAGGGATGTTCACGATAAATTTTATTGAGGCATATGGGCCTTATGGTTTGAGGTCTCAGGACTCAGGAATATATTATCAAGATTCATTAGATATTTTTCACTATATAGAAGAACATGGCAATGTAAGTGACCCTCCTATCATAATAGCTGATGTATTAATAAGTGGAAAGTTAATTTCTTTAGTGAATACACAAGAATTTCAAATATATAGATGGGAACACCCCGGAATTAATCAACTTATGCTTAGAAATATACCAGAATTTGCTATTTCTCTTAAATACCATACAGAGGGCGGAAGCGGTTATGTTAATTTTGGTAGTACTAGAGAAGCAGTTTCGGACGAAAATTTAATCCCTCATAGCTACAATACAGAAACTGACAGATATTATTCAAATGTTTACGAGACTACCCATTTCATAGTTTATCAAAAAATTTAGGCTTTTAGGCAAATATTCATGATAGATATACGTTCAGATTTTAAAGGAGGCCCTGGAATCTTTCTTACAAGGTTAAGAAGAGAAATTGAACGCAGAGACATGAGCCTTTTCGATCAGAAACATATTATTCTAAGCAACGAATATGTTTCAACGGATAATATTTTTGTGTCTAGAGTAGACGGTGTAAATTTCCTCAAAATGTCATCAATAGAATTATCTAATTTTTTGAAATACAGATCTAATAAAAAGTTTTCAAAATTATCCAAGCTTAATGATGTTTTGAGTATGCTATTAGGCCGTAAATATGAAAAATATTTAACTCCAGGATTAACTAAACTTTTTTTCGATAGAATGAATCATTCAAAAATTAAGTCTATAGAGCAATCCAATCATATAGTTTATCAAAGTATTTATTCTAAAAAAGCATATGGTCATTTTTGTCCTGAGTACAAAAAAAACAAATCTACAATTGTTAATAATGGTGTAGATATAGAACAGTTTAGACCTAATGTAAAAAGTTTAGATAATAATTCAAGAATAGAAATCAGGGGTGATTTAAAATTAGTTTTTAGTGGAGTAGCCAGATTGTGGAAGCGAGCACAAGAAATAGTAAAAATTCTGCCAATACTTAAAAAATATATTCCAGAAACTAAATTATATTTTTTGGGAGATTTAGATATCCCTTCTAAAACAATTATTAATAAATTAATAGAGAAAAACAATTTGAAAGATAATGTTGTTTTTTTAGGACGTATAAATCCAGATGATCTACCATACTATTATTCAAAAATGGATATTATGGTTCATCCAGCATGGTTTGATGCCTGTCCTAATGTAGTTGTTGAAGCTTTGTCATGTGGAGTCCCAGTAATTTGTCCTAGTAGTGGAGGAACTCCTGAATTGGTCGGGAAGGCGGGTTCAATAATCGAAGAAGATTTCAATTTTGGTTTTAAAGAATTTTACAATATAAAAAAAATCCCTAAAATTAATTATAGTAAATATGCGTTGGAAATATTGAAAATAAAAAAGCATATAGATTTTTATTCTAAACTAGCTAGAGAAAGGGCCGTAGCAAAGCTAGACATACGCAAAGTTGCAGATAAATACATTAATATATTCAAGGAGGTTGCTTAGAGATGACAAAAATAGTTTATATTGGAAATGACAAGTGGCACAGTTGTTTAGAATCATTATTACATGCTAACGGATTAGTAATAGTTCATGTTTTCATTCCAAATAATTCATCTTTTATAAAAAAAATATGCATTGATAATAACCTAAATTATACAATTACTGAAAATATAAACGATAATTATGATTTAATATCAAATCTTAAGTTTGATATTTATTTAGTAATAGGCCATCCATTTCTTCTTAGGGATAAACTACTTAAAATTAAAAGTGGCATAGGCTTCCACCCCTCACTTTTACCTAAGAGGAGAGGACGAGCACCAATTAATTGGGCAATAATAGATGGTTTAAAAGAATCTGGAGTTTCCTTGTTTCATTTAGATAAAGGATCAGATAGCGGTAACTTAATTTTCCAAGAAAAATTTAAGATCGATGAGGAAGATACATCTAGTAATTTAATAGATAAAATATCTTTTATTTTGGTTAATAATTTAAAGAATATTTTGCTTTCTTGGCCAGATATCCCTTCCATTTCTCAAAACGAGGATGAAGCTACGTACACAATTCGTCGTAGGCCTAAAGATGGAGAAATAAGGAAAGATATGACTTCATTAGAGGCTGAAAGGTTAGTGAGGGCACTTAATGGCCCATATCCTTCAGCCTTTATAGTCATGAAAAATGGTGAACGATTATATATTAATGAGGCTTCAACAAATGAGTACAAAGATTAATTCATCAGCTTCTCCATATAATCCATTTTCATATAATGAATACGAACACATTTTGCTTCAATTATCAAAACATTTACCTTTGCTTGATTATAGTGAAATTGATGAAAGAACAGAATCCTTTTGTGTAATAAGGCATGACATTGAGTTTTCTTTAGAAAGGGCCCTAAGTTTAGCCATTATAGAAAATAGAATGAACATTAAAACAAGTTATTTTGTTCAGTTAAATAATAATACATACAATGCACTTTCTTCAAAGAATGTCAATATAATTAATAAAATTAAAACTTTAGGCCATAGTATCGGTCTTCATTTCACACCCTCGAGTGCTGACAAAGAAAAAGTTCGCAATGAATTTTTTTCACTAAAGACCATATTAGAGGGCCATATATCTCATAATATCGATCGTTTTTCATTTCATCGCCCTAATTTAAACCGTCAATTACTAAAAAACAAGATAAAAATTGAAGGTGCAATAAATGTTTATGATGATTTATTTTTTGAATATTTTGACAATATTGTTCCTGATAATCCAAGAATTAAATACATTTCGGATTCAAATCACAAATGGCATTATGGGCATCCACTTGATGCAATAGATAACAATTTTAAGAAAGTCCAGATTCTCTTCCATCCTTTCTCTTGGTCATCAAAAGGAGGCAATAATATAGAAAATTACATTTCACTCTTAGAAGAAAAAACTAACACATTAATTCATTCCATAAATTCAGAAATCTCTAATTTCCCTTTGGATAAGATAAAGGATTCTTATAATATAGATAAATGACAAGTAAAATAGCAGTTATTATTCCTGTTTATAACGGAGCTCAATTTGTAGAAAGGGCAATAAATAGTGTTCTAAATCAAACATTTCAAGATTTTAGAATAATCGTCGTCAATGATGGTTCAACAGATGAAACAAAAAAGATATTAAGAAAGTATGAAACTAATAATAAAATTACAATTTATAGTTTCAGTATCAATAGAGGTCAAGCCTTTTCCAATAATTTTGCCTTAAGAAATGCACATGAGTCATACATAGCATATCTTGACTGTGATGATATTATGCATCCCTCAAGACTTGAAAAACAGTATGCTTTTCTTGAGAATAATTCAGAAATTGGTTTAGTTTATTGTGAATGCAATACGATAGACAAAATGGGAAATAAGAAAGCCGAAAACAGGTCTTTCAATCAGCAAATCGGAGATGGTTTAGATTTTATTAATTCACTTTTGGTCTTGAATCTCATTGATAGAAGTAGTGTTATGCATAGGAAAAGCTGTACAGATTTAGTGGGTTCCTTTGATATAAGGATTACAGGTTCAGATGACTGGGATATGTGGGTTAGGATATCAGAGAAATTCGGTCTAAAGAAAATTAACGAGCCTCTTGTAGACAGATATATCCATGGCGAGAATATCTCTTTAACAAGACCAAATAAGATTTATTATCATGAGAATGCTATTTTAATAATTAAAAAAGCTTATACCAGGCGTAAATCACCAAAGTTTATGAATTGGTTAATAATTTCAAAGAGACTTAGAGTTCTGTTGCTAAGAATGTTTCTGGATAAATTTGGCAATTATCGTCATAGAATAATCAATAGAATCATGTTTATGATTGATTGGCCAATATCTTTATTCATAAGTTCAAAGAAGAATTTAATAAATTAGTTATGTGTGGAATATGCGGCGTCTTAAATTTTGATATGGATAAGTATATCCTTTCTGAAGAAATAAAGCGAATGACCGATTCTTTAAGGCATAGAGGTCCGGACTCTGAAGGTTTTCATTTAGAAAAAAATTTAGGGCTGGGCTTTCGTAGACTAAGTATAATTGATTTAGAATCGGGGAATCAGCCGATATCTAATGAGGACGATAAGATTTGGTCTGTTTTCAATGGAGAAATCTATAACTTTTTAGAACTTAAAAATTCGTTGATAAGTAAAGGCCACACATTCCGTACTGATACAGACAGTGAAGTATTAGTTCACCTCTACGAAGAATACGGAGTTAAAATGCTAGATTACCTTAGAGGAATGTTTTCATTTGTCATCTGGGATTCAAATCGGCAAAAATTATTTTGTGCGCGAGATAGGCTTGGAATAAAACCGTTTTTCTATAGTTTGTCGCAAGATAGATTTGTCTTTGGTTCTGAAATAAAATCTATTTTAAAATCTTCAAGTATTTCTAAAAAAATCAGTTTATCTTCTTTAGATTCCTTTTTTACATATGGTTATATTACTGGTAATAAAACTATATTTAAAGATATAAAGAAATTACTTCCAGGTAATGCTTTAGAAATTGATATGTCATCGGGCTACAAATTAAAAATATGGCCTTATTGGAAATTAAATTTTGCTCCTAATCACAACAAGTCGGAAATGCAATGGAAAGTTGAACTTGCAGAACTAATCTCCGAATCAGTAAAATTGAGATTGATAAGTGACGTTCCACTTGGGGCCTTCCTTAGTGGCGGGATTGATTCCAGTAGCATAGTTGCCATGATGGCAACGAATTCAAGTAAGCCAGTAAAGACTTTTTCAATAGGTTTTCGAGAATCAAAATACAATGAGTTAACTTATGCTCGCGAAGTATCAAAAAGATATGGTACTGAGCATCATGAAAAAATACTAGATCCTGTTTCAATAGATATATTGCCTAAAATAGTAAAAATGTATGATGAACCATTTGCAGATTCATCTGCAATTCCTACATTTCTTGTGTCAGAATTTGCTAGAGAATTTGTTACAGTTGCTTTATCTGGAGATGGTGGTGATGAATTATTTACAGGATATAATCATTATAAACGCGTAGACAGCATAAGTAAGTATCAAATAAATTCTAAGAAAACCCGAGATCTAATATGGGGTAATTTAAATAAACTAATTCCTGAATCTTTAGTGGGCCAAGGATTATCTTATCGGTTAACCAAGGATCCTCGAATTTTACCTGCATTTGTTCAGTTATATTACAATCAATCACAGCGTAGAAATCTTTACAGAGAGGAACTTTTTTCTAAAATAAACACAGATATTGCAGAAAATTATAAATTAAAATTACTCATGTCTTCTACTTCGAAAGATATACTTAGTAAAATGCAAGAATTAGATATAAAAACATATTTAGTTGATGACATACTAACAAAAGTAGACAGAGCCAGCATGTCTAATTCTTTAGAAGTCAGAGTACCTTTCTTGGATCACAAAATAGTTGAACATGCCGCTACTATTCCTATAAATTTAAAATACAAGAATAAAAATAAAAAATATATTCTAAAGGAGACAATGAAAAATTATTTACCTGAAAAGGTTTTAAATCACCCGAAACAAGGTTTTGCAATGCCTTTAGATGCTTGGTTTAAGGATGATCTTAAAGAATTCATTTATTCTAAGTTAATATTGAATGACAGTAAACTGTATAAATATTTAGATAAAGATTTTGTTAACAAAAATCTTCAAACTCATTTTCTAGGTATGAGAGATTATAGTCAGAAAATATGGATGTTACTTTTCTTAGATGAATGGCTTAATCAAAACACTTAAAGAGGAGTTTATCGAAAGGTATTAATGCTTAAATCATTGTATAATGGATTGAAGCTTAAAGTCTCTAGGTTTAAGTTTAATCACTTTAGTAATGAATTAGACAGCATTGGTAAAAAAAATATCACTTCAAGGAACAACAGTCGCAAAATTCTTTGCCTTTATTTTGATGGGATGCCTGCTAATCGTATGGAAACATACGGTGGACCTATTCCAACCCCTAATTTTACAAATTTAGCATCCAAAGGAACTTTGTATGAAAAAATGATTGTGACAGCACCATCAACTGCAATGTGTATTACCTCTATGCTAACAGGTCTTTACCCTCATCAGTTTGGACGCCGTTCATGGAATGTAGAAGATAAGGGTGCTCTAGAAGGCAAGACTACACTTTTAGATGAGTTGAATTCAGAAAAGATTCCTATGTACTTTCTATGGGATGAAACCTTTATGATTCGACGAACTCAAAACAAGTACAAGATTTTAGACTGGGATAAATTAAATATAAATTTTTTAGATATTGCACAGAAAGAGATTCAGACTGAACAAACACTGAAATTAATAAAGCAAATAAATAAAGAAAATAACAGTTGGTTTTCTTACATACGTTTTTCAGATACAGCATCTTCTACTTTCAAGGGAAAGGCAAAAGAATATTCTCCATACACTTTTGATGATGAAATTATTGAAGCGGATTTTATTTTAGGTAAAATTATGAATTCAATATCAAATGATGTAGATGTAATAATTTTTAGTGATCACGGCAAAGCATATGGTGAAAATGGAATTTACAAGTATGCCTTTAATTTGAGAGAGAGTACCCTGCATGTCCCTTTCATCACATCTTGGGGAGGTGGCTCTAAAATTAAAGATTTAAAATCAATTATAGATTTTGCAGATATAATTCAAAAGCGTCCTTTAAAACCTCATGATTATATTTTTGCAGATACTTCCTATGCAGATCAATGGACTCGTTCTACCATGGTTCGAAGAGGAAAATGGAAATATATCTATAATCGAACACAATGGCCTTTTCCTGAGGAATTGTATGATTTAGAGGCAGATCCAGGTGAAATGATTAATTTAGTTGGAAAATATAGAGATCCCTATAGAGATAAACGCCCTAAAGGAGATACAGTAAGTAAACAATACAGCCCATCTGGTGAAGTCTTAGATGGATTAGATGTTAGTCAGATTTACCCTCGTAGAGATTGGAAAAATATAAAAAAGGTTATCAATGAGTTACGGAGTCAAAGAGAGAAAATTTGGGAGGAACAAAATGTCAATGAAAAAAATTACAAATGAAAAATTAATTGTTACAATTGGCCCTTCTTCACTGAATGATAATTTTCTTATGGAAAATTTAGAAGATGATTTCATTTTTAGAATTAACTCAGCACATGTATCAGCCAGTGAGCTAGGGCCCTTGATAATGAAGATAAGGAAAGGCAAGCCACAAAGAAAAATTTTAGTAGATGTACCTGGAAGCAAAATCAGACTTAAAAATATAAAAAATGATATAATATTAAAACCTAAGCAAAAATTTGTATTAGACCAAAATAATTTCAATTTTAATATAGACTTCCAAAAGCTAAAGAAAGGAACGATTGTTTTGACAAATGATAGTACGACTAGATTGTCTATAAGTTCTTTAGATATCAATCAAAACTGTATAGAATTTGAATCTAAGGAAGATTGTATTATTCGACAAGGTAAAGGAGTACACTTTGTTGGAATCAATCCTCTTAGAGATCCTAAAATATTAAATCAAAAAGATATCGATATAATATCAGAAAGTATAAAAAGTAATGTTGATTTTATAGGGGTTTCATTTGTTCGAAATGTTGATGATATAGATTTTGTCGAAAGCCTTTTTGGACAAGAAAAGATTAACTTTTTTTACAAAATTGAGACACGAGGAGCTATAGAGAATTTAAATGAGATACTTGATAAAATAGATTATGCCATATTAGATAGAGGGGATTTATCATCAGAGATAGGTATATTGAATATATTTGAAGCAATAAAAAAGGTGATTGCCACAAGCAATAAAAAAGGAGTTAAGTTGTTTGTAGCTACACAAATTCTTTCCTCATTAACACAAAGTAATATTCCTTCAATATCAGATGTAATAGATCTTCAATGGCTTTTAGATAGGGAAGTTACTGGCTTTCAGTTTTCAGATGAAACTGCAATAGGAAAAGATCCACAAAATTGTATACATTGGTTTAGTGAAATAATAAACAGAGTTAACTGATTTTATTTATGAAAAATAAATGCTTTACTATGATAATATTTGGCCTTTCAGGTAGTGGTAAGACCACTTTAGCTGAGAAAATACATGAAAAATTAAATGTAAATAACTTATCAGTTGAGGTTTTGGATGCCGATGTTTATAGAGCACATCTATCCCCCAATGCATCCTATAGCGAGAATGATAGGAATCAATTTCGTAAAAAGCTTTTTTTTGTATCTTCATTATTGAATAAGCACAGTATTTCTACAATTATACCAATGATAAGTTCCGATTCCTCAACTCGTAAATTTGCAAGAAAAGAAATAAGCAACTTACACGAAATTTATCTTAGTACGCCTATAGAAGCATGCATAAGGAGAGATCCTAAGGGTTTATACAAGAAAGTCAGAGGAAAATTTAAAGAAAATATAGTGGGCATAGATATACCCTTTAAGAAACCCGACAATCCCGATTTGACTTTAAATACCGATAATCATAGTGTGAAAGAATCAGTAGAAATTATTATGAATTTCTTAGATAAAAAGCAGGAGATTTAATATATGACATTTTCAAGAAATTTTAAAACAGTTGAAGGAATAAATAAATTAATTTCAAACCTTTCAGAAGATAAGACTATAGTTTATACCTATGGGGCTTGGGATTTATTGCATCCAGGTCATGTGTCTTTTATTCATAAAGCTTCTATGTTGGGAGATTTTCTCATAGTAGCAACAGTTTCTGATGGCCCAATCAGGAAATTAAAAGGGAGTGATAGGCCAATTCAATGCGCAGCTGACAGGGCTAAAGTAGTATCTAGTTTGAGGTTTGTAGATGCAGGAATTATTCAAAAAGAATACGACCCCTCTGAAATTTTGCTTTCTTTAGAAAGGGTTAATATTTTGACAAAAGGCGATGATTGGAAAAATATCCCTGGTCAAAAAACCATAGAAAAATTAGGTGGTAAATTAGTAAAACCTAAGTATACCGTTGGTTATTCTACCTCAGATACAGTTTCAAAGATGACAGGTAAGCCGAAAAAAATTGCTGGAGAGCCTAAATGAAGATTAGATTGAAAATTGAGGTAATTTATGCCTAATGTAATTGATATAGATAGAAAGTATAAGTATAAAAATCTGGATTCAAACTCAGTTGTAATAGACATTGGAGGATACAAAGGAGAATGGGCTTTTCATATATCTGATAAATATAAATGTAAAGTTCATGTTTTTGAACCATTTAAAATAAACTATTATAAAATATTCATTCGGAGGTTATTCCATAATAAGATAATGCTATATAATTCAGCAATATCAGACAAAAGTGGCAAGCTTGATTTTTTTGTCACTCCTAATTCCGATGGCCATAGCATTTATGATCGCTCTAAATCAAAAATGAAGAAAAAAGTTAAGAAAATCTCCGTCAATTCTATAAGTCTTAAAGAATTTGTAGGCAATAGTAACATAGATAAAATAGATTTAATCAAAATGAATTGCGAAGGAGCTGAAATAGATATACTAAATAGCTTAGATTCAGATTTAGCAAGTAAGATAAAACAGATAACCTTCTCAGGACATGCTCCAAAAATAACTAGGCAAGAGGATCAAGATGCCGCTTTAGCTCACATTCGCAATTTAGGTTTTTTCGTAGAAGATTATTCAAATGAACAGGTATCTAATCGTTTCTACTGTTACCATAAATAATACTTAAAAGATGCTAGATAAATCTAAAATGTCTCAGGAAGACATATTATGTTTTAATTCAATAAGAGATATGTTTGAATTAATTCCTGAAAAATATAAAGATATAGATTTATTTTATATTAATATTTTTAAGGCAGCAATGTATAATTCAGGTATTTTACAAATTTACAGACGTAATATTAAAATTAATAAAATTTTAAGCCATTCACTTTTACCTATCCCATTTTCGTCTACTTTAAGTTATTATATACAAAAATTCAGAGATAGAAATTACAATTATAAATTAAACAAAATTAATAAAAGTGAATTCTATTTTGACCTAAATCAAAAACCCTCTGAGTCTAAAGTTATTGCTCCAGAATCAAACATATTCATTGCCTCTATGCCTTCATATTTACTATCAATAACTTCGTACATGGCCAGTAGTAAGGCCACCAATTCTAAGCTTATAATTCCAAATCAGATGAAGGAATATAAAGCATTAAACAAATTAAAAGAAACCGACATAATATTTTTTGAAGATTTATTAACTTCTCAAATAATTGATAAATACAATTCATCTAAAAAAGAGTTAAGAGAAGTATTTTACGATAATGAAATTAATTTTGAAGAAATATTCAAATTAAATAATAAATCCTTATACTCACTTTTCCGTCAAGGAATAAAAAATTTATTTTTTCATACAATTCCCGATTCATTATTATACTATTATACGGCCCAATCGCTTGTTAAATCCTACAAACCAAAGTCAATCATTACCGTACGTCAACGCCGTACATTTGAAAATAGTTTTGTTTTAGCTGCAAATAATAATAAAATTAAGAACTATCTTATGATTCATGGCACCATATTTAATGAAGAAGGCTGGTTACTTACATTTGGTCATTTCTCGAATCTTAGTGGGATACTAGTTTGGGGAGAAAGCCAGGAAGAAACCTTGAAAATTTTTTATGATACTTCAAAATCGAAGATATATAAAGTTGGTTCACCCATATTCCTGCCTTCTAAAAAAAATAAACAGAAGAAAGAAGATGTATTTACAATATTATTTGCAGTAGGCAAAATTGAACGCTATAAAGCTGAAGTTGAAACAGTTGTTAACTCCCTTAAAAGTGCAAGAATTAACTATCATTTAATATTAAAGTTACATCCTTCAATAGACAAAAAAGACTATTCTTCTTTTTTCAGATAATAATCGAATAAAAATTGTTGATGAAGATCAAATTATTGAGGACTACTTTTCAATATCTGATTTATTTTTGACAAAGGCTTCTACAACAGTTTTGCAAGCTATGGTTGCAGGCCTACCTACTTTTATGATCGCCATAAATGAAAAAAGTATTGAGAGCCTTAGACGGACTTATGATTTTAACCACATGGAAGAATCATTTTTGGTTATGAAAAATGCCAATGATTTGAGTATTAGACTTAAAAAGATAACTTCATCAAAAGCAGTACTTGATAAGCATGTTAAAGTTCAAGAGAAAATACTGGAAAGAAATGTTACCTATTACAATAGAACTCACCAAACAATAGTTGAAATTGATAAAATAATTAATAGTTAAAATGAATTTATACAGGAAAGGTTTAGAAGCTTTAAATTATTCCTACATTCAAACAATTATATCAAAAATAATAGCATTTGTTTCTGTATTCTTTGTAATAAATTATTTAGACGTAAATGAATATGGAATTTATAGTCTTCTTCAAGCATCACTTGTTTTGATAACAACATTCAATTTCGGAATTCCGAAAGTGATTAACAGATTTTACCCTGAATATGAAGTAAAAAAAGACTGGTATATTATTAAAAAATTAATTTTTTATTCAATAACAATAAGGCTCACTATAGTAGTGATAATTGCAATTGTGATTATTACATTTAGGGATAGTATAATTCATACATTTGATATACCCACTTCATACAAAAAAACACTAACTTTATTTTGTTTAATTTTTATATTACAAGCCCTTTCACACAATTTTGAATGTATTTTGTTGGCTCAATTAAATTATAAATTTCACCAAACTATCAAAATATTTTTAAATATTGCTCAAGTAATAGGATATATATATGTTCTAATCGAAGGATATGGTATTGAAGGTATAGTTATCGTTTGGTTAATAATTAATTCATCAAGTTTATTATTATTTTCTTTTAAAACTTATGCAGGTCTATCGGAAAAAATATTTATTTCAGAGGAATCTGAATCATTTCCATATAAACGTTTTCTAAGGTATGGAGGGTTTTATTTTGCTTCAGTTGCAGGAGGAGTAGTCTTACACCATTCAGCAGATTTATTTTTTATTTCCCATTATTTAGGGAGCTATGATTCAGGAGTTTACTCTTTTTCAGGAAAATTTTCACTTTTAGTTATTTCTATTTCACCGGCATTTGCTTTACAAGGTATATTGACAAATCTCTTTATTAGAACATACACTAAAAGTAATAATAAAGATGACTTAATTCGATTAACAAA
>CACALG010000025.1 GCA_902533295.1 uncultured marine group III euryarchaeote
CATATTTTTGCATCACACAATAATATCATAATTACTGTGACGGATTCAACAGGAGCTGAAACTATTGCCAAGTGCTCTGGTGGAATGGTTGTTAGATCACAACGTGAAGAATCAAGACCTCATGCTGCAATGCTAGCAGCTGGGCAAGTTGCTGAAACTTTGAAAGAAAGAGGAATAAAAAATGTCCATGTCAAATTAAGGGGTGCTGGTGGAAAAAGAAGTGGAACTCCAGGTCCTGGTGCTCAAGCGGCAATAAGAACTTTAGCAAGAGCAGGAATATTAATAACACGCATTGATGATGTAACACCTATACCACATGATGGTGGAAGGCCGAAAGGTGGAAGAAGAGGTAGGAGAGTTTAGAATGAAAGTTAAAGTTTTGGAAATGGATGATTATTATGCACAAATTGAATTTAAAGATGTTAATTATTCGTTTGTGAATTCAGTAAGAAGATCTTTAGTTTCTATGGTGCCCTGTTTAGCACTTCATGAAATAGATTTTCATATGGGATCACTTGGTTCTTACGTTGATGACGAAAGTGGTGATGAGCGAGAATACGAATCAATCAGTGCTATGTTTAACGAGATAGTGGCCCATCGTATTGGTATGCTACCTGTACCAACAGATGAAAAAACAATTGAAGCTTTTGGTGATTCAATTGGCGATGACAGTAAACAACCTGAAATAATGTATTCTTTGCATAAACAAGGCCCTTGCACAGTCTATTCCGGAGATTTAGAACCAGTCAGTGGAGATGACTCACTTGTAATTCCTGAAACAAATGTACCAATTGTAAAATTAGCTGAAGGTCAAGCAATCTTAATTTATGCTAAAGCAAAGATGGGTAATGCACAAAAGCACACAAAATGGCAATGTGTAGTTGCTCCTCGATTTTACCAAGCACCAACTATAACAGTTTCTTCTGGAAAAGGTTCTAAAGCAATATTTGATATCATAGGTAAAAAAGACTTCAAGAAAAAGGGCAAGTCTCATGTTATAGACAACCCAGTTAAAGCACATGCTGCTCTAAATAAATTAGAACAATTGTGGAATGATAAAGAAGCAAAAGAATCTATGGAAGTCACATCAAAGAAAGATCACTTTATTTTTGAATTTGAAACCAACGGAGCTATGAAGGCCAAATTGGCTCTTGAACAAGCTCTTAAGGCACTAGACGGACATTGCAACGAGTTTGCGTCTGCAATTGACGCAACCGCATAACTGCGGGGGTCGCATAGCCAGGCCAATTGCGCTAGGTTGAGGGCCTAGTCCTTAGTGGTGCGTGGGTTCAAATCCCACCCCCCGCACCATCTTATTCCAATTTAAAATCAAGGCCAAAGGAATCAATCAACTCAAAACCACCACTAGGTAACAATTTTTCTACCTCTGATGTTTCTTCATCAAATGCTTTAGAAATTTTTCTAACAGCCACCTTTCTCTCAACAAATCCTGGTTTGAAAGTTAAATATTTTTTTGATTTATCAACAAACGCTTCTATAGGGCCTGCCATTAATTTTTCTTTATCTTCATATTTGATTATCCCTATTGTAAATTTAACTTCTAAGTTCCTATTCCAATTACGTTTTCCTCTAATAACAAAAGCTCCTTTTGCCAAAAATTCTCCTGTATTAGGTGTTTTGGATACACTAGTATTTTCCACCCAAAATGAGTGCCCACTAGCTACACGAGCGCCCCAAGCTTTACTATATGATAAACTAAAGCTGGAAGCCTCTAACATAGATTTTTCAGATGGAGGAACTCCCTGATTGCTCTTAACTATAACACTAGGAGCACCATGGATATCTGCATGAGCATACCTATCATTATCCTTCAAATATTTTTTCACAACTCTCTCATTTGTAGTAGCATCTTTCCCTCCTAGTGCAATGTCTCCCTCTGAAGTTATAAACCATCTATATTTTTCAAACCATTCTACTTTCCTAGGTGCCTTTTTCTTCTTTGGAAGCTTTTTTGGTTTTTCCATAATTATTTGTTCCGTACGCTTTGCTTTTCTTTCACATTCCTTTGCTTTATCAAAATACAGGGAAGCATTGGCTTGAACCGATTTAGAAGTTAATATTTTTACCTCAGAATCGCCTATATTTACTAGAATTTCATCGTCTTCCGCATTGGCTATCTTTTCTTCTACAAGATTTATATTTGAAAATACGAGATCCCCTATTGCTCTAAAATCTTTAGATTGGATAATATATTTTTCAATTGCCTCTCTTTGCCTATTAATTCGTACATCTTCTTTGTCCTTTACAATGGCTTCTGGTTTCTTTATTGAAGCAACATAAACTTCTATTGCCTCATCAAAACTTGAATATTGCTTATCAGCTATTAAATTAGTCAAATTAAATTTAGAGACTGTGATATTTTCGCCATTTTCATCAATAAATATAGTAGGATTAATCTTATCTGTCAAAATTTTCTCTACTTCAGAAAAGATTTTTCCAACTTCAGTTTTAGATACATCTGAATTTGATTCTAAGTTTAAATTATTACATATTAAATTAGCTATTTCTCCACCCAAATTACAATTAATCGTTAAACTAGCCCCTAAACTCCTATCAGAATCAAGTAGGCGATTACTATAAGCTTCTATATTTGATGTGAAAGGATTGAAACCAGGTGGGCTGATGTATGTTTCATTAGGTACTATTTTCCGATGACGGAATTTCTGTTGACGCATTACCATCTCAATTTGATTGTCTACACACAAAATTGCATTACCCTTGTGGAAAAATTCAAATATCAAACTAAGCTTTTCATCTTTTCTTGAAAATTCAAAACAAATAATTCTATCGCCGTTAAGCTGTGTGATAGAATCTAATCTACTTTTCTTAATTTTCTTCCTTATTTGATTGACAAAAGCTCCTTGATTAGATTCAGTAGTTAGTGAATCACTGGTCAAGTAGGCCCAGCCTCCTAAATCAAGAACTAATCTAATCGTACCTTTCTCTCTGTTACGCAATTTGAAAATTAATTTATTTGAGTCTGGCCTTCCAAATTGATCAACCCTCGAGCCAATCAAATATTGCCAATCATAAACAAGCTCCCTAATATCTGGGCTCGTTAATGACTTCTTCATTTACTTCTATGACTTAAATTATTCTAAGTCTCTATTTCTATAATAAGATGATAACAGAACTGCTACTGCAATGGCTGAAATCAATGCAACGAAACCCATCAAGAAAGAAGGTGAGGAAGACTTGGCTCTTATTACCTTAAAATATTGAGTTCCTTGATTATTGTTGTTATCTGACTCATCAATTGCGTCAGAAGGATCAACTTTGACCACTACTGATAAACCAACTTCATTATCTTCATCATATGCTCTTGCCGGTTGCCATTCTCTTGAAATTGTTACTTCTTCCCCATGTGCTAAAGACGCGATTGTTTCAACTCCTCCCAACTGAGCTCCATCAATATAGAATTTTACCTCTATATCATTGGTTTTTGCTCCTGAAGAATCAATAGTACCGCCATTATTCCTAACATCAACATATATTGTGATTACTTGGGATTTATCATTTGTATTAATCCAAGCGGAATTATGACTGAAAGTAATGTCTGTATTCTTTATTTCTAAATCAGGTTCAGGGACTATAACATCAAAATTACATCCTGCGTCTGGCCCACCATTATTAGACTCCACAATTAATTCAATATTATATGTTCCCGGTCTAGCATCTGAAGCTGGAGTCACACTGATTGAAGCTTCTGCAGATGAAGCACCAGTTCCACTTGTACCAACTAAATTTTTACCATCACTTAAACCTGCTGAAAGTGTCCAGAAACCCGTTTCAGCACCTATAGAACTCGTTGCTGTAACATCAAATGTATAACTGTCTTCAGAATATCCTGTATTTGTAAGAGTATAATCCCAAAGAACTGTTTGTCCTTGATAGATGTTGTTGTCGCCAGTACTTGAATCCGTACAACCTGATACTGTTGATGAATAATCAGTAGCTGCAGTTAATGAAATAGTAACTGTATTTGTTACATTCGAAGATGCTGAAGCTGCAGTTGTATCTGAACAACTGGAATCAGTCTGACAACCAGACGTAGTTCCACTATCTGTCTGTCCATCATACCACTGTGGATCTGTTTTTCCATAAATTTGTACTGAATTAGTATCTCCTGATTCACAAACTCCCTCACAAAATATTACTAACTGTACTGTGCCTGTTGAACCTTTGTCCAATGTAATAATTCCACCTTTATCATTTACCTTACCTGGGAGTTCATCACCATTAGCATTATAGAAAGCATGAGGCCACTCGACACCACTTGGCCAATTAGCCCACATAAAAACATCCATATTTCTATATCTAGAATCACTACTATCTAGTGTCAAAGTAGCAACTATATAATCATCAACCATTACAGTTGCAGAGGTTTTATCAGATGTTAGTGAAACTGGTGATGCTGCTGCATCCACATTTCCTACACCTAATGTAGCAACAAACATTGTAACTACTGCCAAAGCCATAACAGTTCTTCGGGTATCTGTCTTGGAAAATTTCATTTTATCCATCATTTTGCTCCATGAGTTCGATAGCGAACTGAATCCCTACTAAAATTGGGTAATAAAAAGACTTCTGATACCTTCAAACTTATTAAGTGAGGATTATAATGCTTCATTTAACATGCAAATTGAAGATGACACATTAAACTTTTTTGGAATGTGGAATGCTATAGAATTTGGTTCATTTGAAGCGAAAAAAGACCAAATAATAATTTCTGGAATGGGCGGATCAGGTATTGGTGGACGGATATTATCTACCATTGCTGATTTAGAAGGATTTGTAAAAATAAGTTATTGGAATAATTACAATTTGCCAAAGTGGGCTAATGAAAATTGTTCAGTTATTTGTGTTTCATATTCTGGCAATACTGCTGAAACCTTATCTGCAGCTAAAGACGCATTGAAACTTGGGTGTAGTCTTGAAGTTATTACTACTGGAGGAAAATTGAAAGACCTTGCTGAACAAAATGATTTACACATAACTGAAGTTGAGAAAGGCCATCAACCGAGAGCAGCACTTCCCTTGCTTTTGAAAGCATTGATTTGTAGAATAGGCTTACCGAACCTTGAAGAACAAATTAATGAAGTGGGTGGACTATCATTGCCTCTGGATGAAGCTAAAAGCATAGCTTCTCAACTAAAAGGGACAATTCCTTGCATATATTCTAGCGACTTAATGAATCCTGTAGCATATAGATGGAGATGCCAAATAGAAGAAAATACAAAGCAATTAGCATTTAATCATCAAATACCTGAAATGAATCATAATGAAATCGTTGGTTGGACTTTACCAAACAATCAAATGTCTGTTATTCTTATTAGAGACAATAATGAAAATGAACAAATCAGAAATCGATTTGAAGCTACCAAGAACGTTGCTTGGAATAATATGGTAATTGTTGAATGCACTGCTAAAGGAAAGACACCCTTAGCAAGAATTATGAGTATGATAATTTTAGGAGATTTAGTTTCAATTGAATTAGCCAAATTAAACAATGTAGATCCTACTCCTGTTGAAGTTATCGAGAATTTGAAAACCGAACTAGGAGGGAATTGATGTGTTACATTGAATGTGATATTTCCGATACAAACGGTCAAATCGCTGTAGTCTTCATTACTCTGTGGTTAATGATGCCTGCATACTTAGCCAACACAATTGCCGTTATCACAGGCGGACGATTCCCAATTGATCAGGGAAAAATGCACAGTGATGGAAATCGAATTTTAGGAGACGGAAAAACTTGGAGTGGACTTCTAGGAGGGACAATAGGGGGAATTATTGTAGGATATGTACAACTGAACTTTGGAACCCCTTTTATGGAAAGTCTACTCAATTCGCCATATAGAGAATACTACTTTGATACTTTCTGGGGGGAGAAACCTCTTCTAACGTTCTTTCTTTTGTCCTTTGGAGCGTTATTGGGGGATTTGACTGCGTCGTTCTTTAAACGTAGACAGAATCTGGGGCGAGGTGCCAAGTATCCCTTATTAGATATGTACGATTTTATTGTCATGTCCTTGCTACTAATCAATATAGGTTCTTTCGTGGTCTATTTTTTATTTGATTATGATGGACCTTATCTACTTTCTTTGATATGGAATGGCGGTTGGTGGAATGTACCCCTGTTTACTTTACTGATTGTAACACCAATTCTACACAGAGGTGTGAATATTATTGGTTACAAAATTGGTGTTAAAAACGAACCTTGGTAATTAATCTGTTTTTCTTAAATTCTTAAGTTCTTTGCCTATTTTATGGAGTAATTCCATTTTCTTGCCCTCATAAAACAGATTTATACTTCCCAGCTCAGAGGACCAATTACTTGGATGGGATTTAGAACTCTTCTTAACCTCAGTACCAATATCTTTAGTTATAGAATACAATTCATCGACATTTGGCCTCTTTACAGATATATTCACAGGAACTTTACGGCCTTCCGATCTTTTCAAATTGAAATCAAAATATTCTGGATAGATTACTAATGGTTTATCAGACATTATTTAGTAAGCAGAACTGCATTTACAACGCCATGCTGTCCTGGTCTAGATGTTACCTTTGCTTTACCTTTTTCTGTTTCTATGACTGAACCTTTCGTAATAATATTCTGCCTAACGTAATTGGGATTGGCTGTATTTTCAATAACTTCCAAAATCTTTGAAATGAAACTTTTACCAGATTTTGGATCTGTAACTGAAGCTTGCTCTGTTCTTAGAAGTCTATCTTTTCTGCCTCCACCTCTTGCTCTAGCAACTTTCTTAGTCACTTCACCAATTTTTGCTTGTTGTAACTCTCTACCAATCTCAAATCTCTTCTTACCTCTGCTACCTGCTAATCTGCCACCAGTAGATTTGCGTTTGGACTTACCTTGCCATAATGCCATATTACAGAAGTGCGCGACAAGAGGATTGTATTTAAGATTTGAGATATTCTCTATTAAACACAAAGTATAGGTAAACTTAAATACAAAGAACCAAGATTGAGACGTATGTCAATAGATAAAATGGCTAAAAAAGCCAACGAATTAAGAGTGAAAGGACATGCAAATCGTGAAATAAGTCAAGAAATGCACCTTTCAGAAGCTACTGTTGAGTGGCTATTGGCAAGAGAAGCTTCCAAAGATTTTACAGGACAATTACCTCCTGATGTTAAAGTTGGATGGAGAACTATAGGGGTATCTGGTTCCAGAATTAGTTCAATTGCTGAAATAATGACTGATGTAATATTAGAAGAACAAGAAAAAAGAGAATTTGATTTTGATATGATTGCTGGTGTTACAAATAATGGAGTACCTTTAGCAACGATAATTTCTGATTTACTAGGCGTAGATTTTGGTATGATTAGGCCAAGTAGAGAGGGTACTGAAACAAATTTTGCTTCTAATTATGCAGGTCTAAAAGATAAAAACATAATAATCGTTGATGATGTAATTAGTACGGGTTCTACAACAAAGGAAGCTATTAATTTTGTCAAAGATAGCGGGGGAATTCCTCTGTTAGTTATGGTCCTAATAAATAAAAAAGCTGAGGATGAATTAGCAGGTATTCCACTAAGGGCACTTATTAGAGCAAGACCGGTAAGAAACTAATGCATTGGGCTGACGTAGTCGCTGACAAATTATTGGAATCAGGAAAAGAGCATGTAATTTCTTCTGGAATTACACCCTCAGGTCCAATACACTTGGGAAGTATGAGAGAAATTTTGACAGCTGATGCTATTGTAAGAGCTGTAAATGACAAAGGCGGGAACGCAAAGCTAATTTACGTAGCAGATAATGCCGATCCACTTCGTAAAGTATACCCCTTTCTGGATGAGGATAAATTCAAAGAATACGTAGGAAGACCTCTAGCAGAAATACCTGCGCCTGATGGAAATGGAAGTTATGACCAATATTTCCTAAAACCTTTTTTCAAATCATTGGAGAACGTGGGCGTCATACCTGAAGTTGTAGACAATTACCAATTTTATAAAGATGGAAAATACAATGAATGTACTAAGACTATAATAGAAAATAGAGAAAAGACTAGAAACATACTAGAAAAAATATCCGGTAGACAATTGCCAAAGAATTGGTTCCCTTGGACATTTAAAGATGAAAATGGAAAACTTTGTAATGGAAAATTTCTCAGGTATGAATGGCCAAACGTATACTTTGAAAATGAAGAAGGTAAAGAAATAGTAAATAATTTAGAAAAAGGAGATGGAAAGTTGCCTTGGAGACTAGACTGGCCCTCAAAATGGAAAATATTAGGTGTTACATTTGAAGCATTTGGAAAGGATCATGCGACAAAAGGCGGAAGTTACGATACAGGAAAAAGAATTATAAAAGATATTTTAGAAAGTAAGGTTCCGCATCATATTGTCTATGAATGGATTAATCTAAAAGGCAAAGGTGCTATGCATTCTTCAACAGGATTAGCAATCTCTGCAGATGAAATGTTGCAGATGGCGCCCCCTGAAGTTATTCGTTGGCTAATCATGCAACCACAACCTAATAGACATGTGGACTTTGATCCTGGTTTGGGACTATTAAATTCAGTAGACAGATATGATCGTATCGAATGTGAATACTATGAGAAAAATATTGATGAGAATTCATCTAGAGCATTTGAACTAAGTCAAATTGAAAATATTCCTGACAAAAAGGAACAAACCATACCATATAGACATCTAGTCACGTTATCTCAATCTAAGGAATCTGTTACTGAAATAGAAAAAACCCTACTAAGAACTGGAGATATTAGTGAATTAAATGAATCTGAAAAATGTAAACTAAAATCAAGATTAAAATGCATTGAAGGGTGGATAAAAAATCATGCGCCAGAAAGTGTTAAATTTGAAATCCAGATGAAACCACCGTCAATTGATTTTAGCAAAAATGATCTTAATAGAATCAAGGAACTTAAAGAACAAATTGGAAGCATAGTTTGGAATCCAGAAAAAATACATGACTCTTTTTATGAACTTCAAGAAAAATATAACACACCTGCAAAGGAATATTTTAGAATAATGTACTTAACAATTTTAGGGAAAGAAAGGGGGCCAAGATTAGGGTTCTTTTTAGCAACAATGGAACAGAAATTTGTTGTAGAAAGACTGAATTCTTATTAGAACAAATTGTATTAAGAACCTAATTCGTAAATAATTGTGAATCAAATTGTAGAATGTGTGCCTAATTTCTCAGAAGGAAGAGATAAAAAGATAATAGATGAAATTGTCAAAGCTATAGAATCTGTATCTGGAATAGAGGTACTCGATATTGACATGGGCGCAGATACCAATAGAACTGTCGTAACATTCATAGGAAATCCAAACATAATTTCTGAAGCGGCTTTTCAAGGTGTGAAAAGGGCATCTCAATTAATTAATATGCAAACACATGAAGGAACTCATCCAAGAATGGGGGCTACTGATGTTTGCCCATTCATTCCTGTTGCAAATATTTCTATGGATGAATGCATAGAAATCGCTAATAATACAGGACAAAGAATTGGGACGGAATTAAACATTCCTGTATATCTTTATGAAAATGCAGCTTCTAATGATGAAAGAAGAAATTTAGCTACAGTAAGGTCTGGAGAATATGAAGGACTTAAGGAAAAACTAAAAGATTCGAATTGGAAACCAGATTATGGGAAGGCTGATTTTAATGCGAGCGCAGGTGCGACAGCGGTAGGTGCAAGAGAATTTTTGATTGCTTATAACATTAACCTAAATACAAATGACCGAACATATGCTAATGAAATTGCATATGAAATAAGAGAAAGAGGTCGATGGAAGCGTGAAGGTAATATTGAACCATTTTATTACAAAGGAGATGTAGTCTACTTCGATGAAAACAAATATCCTGACGGAAATAGTGATTTTATAGGAAAAGATTTTGAAGAATTATCTGATTATTATCGGGAAAAATACGGAAAGGATTTAAGAAAAAGATATGAAAGCTTAGGACTTGATCCTGATAACCTAGTTGGAAAACCAGTTTACAAAGAAGGGCGATTCACGCATGTCAAAGGTTTAGGGTGGGTTATTCCTGAATACAATAGGGCTCAAATAAGTATGAATCTAACAAATTACAAGATTTCGCCATTGCATGAAATTTTTGATGTTGCATGCATAGAAGCTGAAAAGAGAGGGATTCGAGTTACCGGATCTGAGATAGTAGGACTAATTCCCTATGATGCAATGAAGGATGCCGCAGAACATTACCTTTCTAAGATGCATAAATCTCCTGGATTGCCAATTTCAGATTTAATGAACATAGCCATACAAAGTCTAGGTTTATCCGACGTTGGTAATTTTAACCCCAGTGATAAGGTGTTAGGTATGCCCAAGTCAGACGGTGAATTAGCAAACCGAGTTACTTTTGACTTTGTTGATGAGGTATCAAGAGATTCTCCTGCACCAGGAGGAGGATCAGTTGCTGCATTATCTGGTGCATTAGGTGCTGCACTAGGAACCATGGTTGCAAATCTTAGCGCAAGTAAGGCTGGGTTTGAAGAACACAAGGATAAATTGGCAAAAATTGCAAAAAAAGGACAAGTGACAAAAGATGAACTAGTGAAGGCAATTGATGATGACACTAGTGCGTTTGATGAAGTAATAAAAGCTATGAGGATGCCAAAAGATACAGATGATGAGAAGGAAAATAGAAATATTGAAATGCAAAAAGGGTATCAATCGGCTACTTTAGTTCCATTAAAAACTGTTGAAAACTGCAGAAATGCCCTCGAAATATGCAAAAACATTTCTGAAATAATGGATGAAGGTATGGCAAGTGATGTAGGGTCTGGAGCTTTAATGGCAAATGCTGGGGCAATAGCTGCTGCATACAATGTTAGAATAAACCTAAAAAGTATAAATGATGAAAAATTTTCAACTGATACAAAGAAAAAACTTGATAAATTATTACAAGAGTGTAATAAAATCTTAGCAACTGTCACAAAGAATGTTGAAAATTGTTTCTGAATTTATTTAGTGAATTTTTTGAATAAAAAATAAACTGCACCTAATCCTACTATTACAAGCATAGATGAGTCTAGTAGGCCACCTTCAATCTGAGGCTCTAATTTAATTTCTTCATAATCTAATGATTTTGCGGGATCATTAGGGAATGCATCCGAATTATCACCGTAGCCATCTCCATCAGTATCCTTCCACTCATTTGGATTTGTTGGGAAAGGATCTAATCCATCACAAACCATATCTCCATCACTATCTTTATATCCTCTAATATCATCAGGGCAGACGTCGATATTATCTCCATAATTATCACCATCAGTATCTAACCATTCTGTAGAATTAACGGGGAAAATATCATCGAAATCATTTATTCCATCGCCATCAGTGTCATTGTTATCATAGTTTCTACAATTATATTTGTTTTCCCCAAATATACAAGTATTATTCTCAGCATAATCTCCAATGCCATCCATATCTGTATCATACTGCTCTGTCGAATTAAATGGAAATGCATCTTTATTGTCTCCAACACCATCTCCATCTGTATCCTTCCATTCTGAAGGATTTAGTGGGAATGCATCACCCGTTTGATTAATTCTAAGTTTTGTTAATAAATTGAATTCGTAATCATATTTATCTGTATAATTATCACCATCTGTATCATTTGAAATTGGAGATGTTGGATGTAAATTGCCCTTAAAATCTAACCAGCCATAATATTCCTCACCATCAAGAAGGCCATCTCCATCTGTATCTGGATTAGTGATATCTGTAATAAATCCATCTAATCCAAAATAGGCTTCTTCTCTGTCACTAAGCATATCACCATCAGTATCTGTTGAATTAGGATTGCTCCGATGGATATCATCATCTGGTCTAAAAAAACTATAACTATTTCCAAAACCTTTTGGTTTTTTAAATACATAATATATTTCGTCCGGACTTAAGGCACGATTCCATATCGATATATGATCAATGGTCCCATTGAGATAGTCACCATTTTGTCCTCTACACATGTAATTGTAGCTTGTTTGCGTACTTATTGAGGGATTAGTTATCTCATTTTCAGATACTAAAGTACCATTGACATATAATTTTAGAACCTTATTTGTCTCACTGTAAGTAGCTGCCAAATGGTACCAAATATCTAATTTTGCCTCAACACTGTCATTTGTAATTGGAGATATTCGCCATGCTCCTCCTGAAAAAACCCTAAATTCAAATATATTTTCTTCATTGATTCCAAGCAATGTTCTACCGTCTTGTGCAGTACCAACTACCGTAGAAAAATCTGAACTAAAATTCTCAAGTTTTACCCATCCTTGTACTGTATATTCATTGAATTTTGAAGAATCTAGTGATTCTGTCCTTACTGAATCATCAACGCCATCGCATTTTAACCCACTTAGAAATTTTCCAGGCTCCCTTTCAGCACCACCCAAAACTGAATGGATGTCATTATTTACGAAATTAAAGGCACTTGTTGGATCTGTGCCATCAAATTTCCAATACC
>CACALG010000026.1 GCA_902533295.1 uncultured marine group III euryarchaeote
TCCTTTCTATTTGCCCACTAACTTCAACTCTCAAATTAGCAACTTCTAAGTCTTCAGATGGTAAAAAACCAAATAAATCCTTGTGCCTGATTCTAAATTCTTCAATCACTGAATTATAATCCTCAGATGGTATTGTTAGAAATTTATCAGTTCCCTTAACTCTTAAATCAAAGAAATGTCTGATATCTAATTCATCTATTCCTAGTTTATTTATTTCATTAACTAATGGATTTGCGAGATTTTTAAATTCAGATAAGGATTTAGAATGAAAAGTATCTGTATAATCCGTTACTATCGACTTAACACTATACCTAAATTGTTCTGCGTTTGCAATACCATAAGCTGAAAGAAGACTAGACAGTGGATGAATTATTATGTCATTAATATCTAATGCACGTGCAATTCCACAACAATGCTGAGGTGCTGCACCCCCGAAACATACTAAAGAATGATTTCGTACATCATAGCCTCTAGAAACTGAAACTTTTTTGATAGCACTTGACATTTTTTCATTTGCTATATTAACAAAACCTATTGCTAATTCCTCAATTGTAAAATTAGAATTAGTTTTCTTGTTAACAACTTTTTTTAGATCTTCAAAAGCTGCACGTGTTTTTCCAATATCTAATTTTGCATCTCTATTAGGACCAAAGACTTTAGGGAAAAAATCTGGATTAATTCTTCCTAAAATTAGATTAGCATCTGTTATTGTCAATAGGCCATTAAGGCCATAACAAACGGGTCCTGGAATCGCTCCTGCTGATTTAGGACCAACTTGCAATCTTTGTCCATCAAACCACAATAATGAACCTCCACCGGCTGCAACTGTTTCTATATCTAAACTCGATGTTTGAAATTTTATTCCACCGGCTTCTATTTTTGATGACTTGGCATAAGAACCACCATACCTAGAAACATCCGTAGATGTGCCACCCATATCAAAACCAATTACAGAAGAAGTGTTGTTGGCTTCACCAACAATTGCACTCCCTATAGCACCACCTGCAGGACCAGACAATACTGAATCTTTGCCCGTTAATGATTCTGAATCAATTAATCCTCCAGAACTTTGCATAAATTCAATAGGAATACTGCCTAATTCTTTCTTTAGTGATAAAATATAATCATTAAGAACTGGATAAAGATAAGAATCTACAACTGTAGTTTGACCTCTATTTACTATATTGATTAATGGCATTATTTGACTTGAAATCGATATATTTTTAAATCCAATTTTTGTAGCAATATCAAAACAAATATCCTCATGAGTTGGATTCTTCCAAGAATGTAACAAAACAATGGCTAATGATCTATAACCACTATTGTACAAATTGCGGAGATCCTTTTCTAATTTAGCTTTGTTTAATTTAGTTATTATATTTCCACCAGAATCCAATCTTTCATTAACTTCAGTAACTGAGGAATACAACTGTTTAGGTTTGACAATAGAAATATCAAACAGTGAAGGTCGAGCTTGATTACCTATTTCAAGAAGATCCTTGAAACCTGAAGTTATTAACAATGCCGTAGTAGCTCCTTTTCTTTCAAGCAAGGCGTTGGTTGCAATTGTTGTTCCTATGCATATTCTTTCTACTTTATCATTAGGTATGACTTCACCCTTTTTCAAATTCAAAATTTGTCTTATTCCTTCGACTATCGAATCTTTATATGATAAGGACTGAGAAAGTATTTTGCTCGTATGAATTTTCTTTTTAGGATCAATACCTATAATATCAGTAAAAGTACCACCTTTGTCTATTGCAAAAAACCACTTGCTCATACTTTTTTAGAGCAATAAGGACACATAGACCATTTTTGATCTACTGCTTTACCACAATTCGAACATACTTTCATTTCTCTTTCTTTCTCGTCAGGAGCTTCAGACCACAAATCCATAGATGGAGGGGGTGGTAATGGCTCTGGCCAAATTGTAGCTATACCTAAACTTGCTACTAAACAAATTATCAATAATGCTTGAACAAATAATTCATCTGTAAGAAGAAAATTAAGTGCTGAAATAATGCTAATGACTACAAATGAATATCTTAACATTCAATTAATCTGTATACATTGCTTCTATTTCTTTCGCCCAATTCTCATTAATCTGCTTTCTACGAATTTTGAGAGTAGGTGTTAATTCTCCTTCATCTACATTTAAATCTCTTGGAAGAATTGTAAACTTCTTAACTTGTTCAGGATTGTTGAACTTCTTATTCAATTCTTGAACTTGAGCATCTATCTCTGCTTTTATTTCGGAGCTTTCTGTATAATCTGACAGTTTGGCACCAAGTGATTCTAACTTCGTAATTTGCTCATTAGGATCCTTAGGTACTTCAGTTGCACCATCCAAACCATGTTTATCTCTTAGAATAGCACCTACATCAAGTGTGAAAAGTGCACTACAATATTTGCGATTATCACCAACTAACATACATTGTGATACTAGTGATATTGACTTCATTGTCTCCTCAATAACAAGAGGTGCAATATTCTTACCAGCAGAATTAACATAAATCTCTTTTATTCTTCCTGTAACATAAACGAATCCTTCTGAATCTTTTTTACCTAAATCTCCAGATTTCAACCACTCACCATCCATTGTTTCTGCTGTTGCTTCTGGATTCTTGTAATATCCTTTCATCACATGACGACCACGGAATTGGATTTCTCCATTACCTTGTTCATCCGGATTGTGGATTCGTATTTCGCCTGCAAAAGTTGTCCCAACAGAACCAATCTTGTTTGCACCTTTATGACCTATTGTAGCTCCTGCAGAAGTTTCCGTCATCCCATATCCTTCAAACAGAGGTACTCCAAGTTTATGGAATAATTCTAAAATTTCTGGATTGATAGGGGCTGCACCAGTTATTGCATAGACACAGTTTGTCATACCAATCTTTGCTTTGGCTTTGTTCTTGATGAAATTTCCTAGGAAAGGAACCCAAAGAAGCTTCGTTTTACCGCCTAAACCTGCAACCAAATTTGAATAAACTTTTTCATAAATTCTTGGAACACCTATGAATAAATGAGGTTGAACTTCCTTACAATAGTCAATAGCATGTAAAGGATTGTCAACTACATGCATGTGTAATCCTTCTCGTATCCATGCATGATTGTCTACTAACTGCCCAAATACATGAGCACAGGGTAGCCAAGAAACATATTTCTCTCCTTGATTATAACTTTGTATTTCAAGAACTTTTGATATCTCATATTCAAAATTATCATATGTTAATTCAACACCCTTAGGATTTCCTGTGGTTCCTGAAGTATAAATCAAAGTAGCTGTGTCTTCTGGCTTTATTGATTTAATAGAATCAAGAATTTTAGACTCATCAAAATCTTTTCCTTTTGATATAAAATCAGACCAAGATACTGCCTTGTCATGTTTGGGCATATCTACTCCA
The DNA here is from genome assembly GCA_902533295.1 of uncultured marine group III euryarchaeote. Taxonomy (GTDB): domain Archaea; phylum Thermoplasmatota; class Poseidoniia; order MGIII; family CG-Epi1; genus CG-Epi1. Next base: position 3,408 of record CACALG010000026.1, read on the forward strand.
TCCATGACAACTACATGCTCAACTTTGTCAAGTGAATCTAGAATCTTATGCAATCTGTGTGAACACATTTTCTCAGTATCACCACCATCCATTGGATTATGACCTACAAACACAAACTTGGAATCTGAATTACCTACAACCCATTCAACCTCTTCCGGTGAACAAGTATGGTAAACTCCAACTCCTGCACCATTACAAAAATTGGCTGCAGCATATGCAATATACCACTCTTTTCTATTGTAAGAATATATACTTAACTTATCATTCTTTTGAAAACCAAGTGCCATAAGAGACTTGGCTACATCCATAGTATCATTATAAAATTCAGACCAAGTTGTTGTATCCCAATTACCAGAATTATCTTTTGATGATAATGCTGGTTTATCATTATATTTTTTTTGCATTCTCTATCAAATAGTCAGATGTCGTAGGCGTAGTCATAATATGACTCACATACCCAGATTATATTAAGTTTAAGTTACAGTTTCAGAAGTTTTGATTTAGCAATAACGAATTCTTCTTCACTGAGAATACCACTTTCTCTCATTTCGGCTAACTGAACCAATTTTGACATTAGTTCATCCTCCTCTGAATCGTCTTTAGAAGCTGGTGAGATTGCCTTCTCCATTTCATTTCTTTCAATCCTTCTTTCATTAGGTGTCATTTCACTTTCAATAATACGGGCTTCACGTGCAGAACGGCGAGCTTGCTGTATCGAAACTAGAAAATCAAGATGATTTCCTGATTTAAAATTAGATTCGGCTGATTTGAAATATTTTTTAGCCGTAGTTGTGTCTAAATTCTCACTGTAAGCCTTCTCTATTCGTTTATTTGTATGTAATAATAGACGTTTCAGATAGGGCTCTAAACTATATTTGTAAACTCCTCCTCTACCTCCCAGAAGTACAGAGCCACCACCACTAGCCATAACACCTTTTGGAGAAGGTCTTGGCTTGAATCCCCAGACTTTACGGCCTTCTTTTGTAAAAAGTGTTATTTTTGAGGATGATTCACCTATGGTGACAAAATCTGCAGTTTGTGTCATATCAATCCAAACTGGTTGCTGATTGAAGGTTTTCTCCCACAAAATCCGAGAACTTTTAACACCAAAATAAAAAGTTCGATCACTTGTCAAATAACCGAGATAATCTCCGTTAGAGCTTATACAAGTCTGCAAAACTTCTGCGGATGTTTCTTTAGCCCACAAGATTTCACCCTTTCTATCATACAAATAAAGATGTGAATAATCAGTCCCTGCCAAAATAAATTGGCCATCAGATGATACATTAACTGTATTTACTGGAAAATCTGAATTACTAAGATGTGTTTCCCATTTAATTTTACCTTTCCCATCATAAATAATTAGACGCCCTAAAGATGTTCCAACAGCAATCAAATCTCCATTCGATGATATACTAGTCGAAACTGCTGAACCTTGTAGTTCTCTATGCCAAATAGCTTCACCTGTACGCTTCACAAGGTAGACTACTTTCTGTGCACTAGCTATAGACATCTTACCTGTTCTTGTTGATACAGAAATATCTTTTATTCTACGTATCTTATTATTACTCCAAACTGGACGGCCATTTTGATTTAGTAAAGTTAATCCTGATTTATGCCCTACTCCTGCAAATTTACCATCTAGACTCATAGATAAGGCTGTAGGAGAGGCTCCTCCCTGAAATGTCCATAATGGTGCACTTTCACGCATATTGCAATAATAGCGAGTTATTGTGGCATTTAAGCAATTTGGTCAATTTAATTTATAGAATTAAGACTGCTGCTGCAACAGTAGTAGTCCAATACCCTTCTATATCTACTACCCCTGTTTGAACTACAGAACGTGTTTTTACTATTCTATTATCTATACTCCATAATTCTCTCTTTTCATCCCAAGAGGCATCAGGATCGAACTTAATTCCATATGTGGTAGCTAGCATTTCTGCAGCCAAATCTTCAACATACTCTTCCATCTGGTAATCGTCCATATCTATGCCATGATGCTCAGACAAATATCCATAATCCTCCCTATTCCGAGGAACTGCAACACCAACACCTGAACTTACTAGAGTAGAGGGTTTATTACTTTCAGATCTAGCCAATACTATTGGAACCACTTGACCTGGAAAGAGAAGTTTTACACCTTCTTTTTGCTCTACAAATTGACACTTAGGTGGTAGAATACTTGAAACCGTAATCAAATTCAAAGAGGCTATACCGGCATCTCTCAATGCTAACTCAAAAGATGCAAGTTTTTCTTTGTGCGTTCCAATTCCTTTTGTTAAGAAAATTTTTTGCGGGACAAAGTTTGTTGAAGTCACTTTTTTCATTAAAATTCCATCTATTTAATATTTCCATACTAAGAAAATAAGTTAATTGCCGAATTATAATACACATAAAATTAAATAGGTACTTCAAAATAAATAAATGTGCAAGAACAACTTACTAGACGTATTGCTGGAGAAATTGTAGTTTCGGAAAAACCTGGGGATACACTTAGAAAATGGAGAGAAATTTTCCATCTTTCTCAAAAGGAGTTCGCTAACCTTTTAGAAGTCAAACCGTCTGTAGTATGTGATTTTGAGAAGGGCAGAAGGGCCTCACCAGGAATAGGAACTGTGAGAAAATTCGTAGAAACTATGGTTGATTATGACTCTGCACATGGAGGAAAAATCGTAAATAGCATGTCTGGGAGGCAAACAAACGAAGCTATAGTCGATATCAAAGAATTTACTAGTGGAGTTGCCATCGAAAATATGCTAGAAACAATAGAAGGAGAAGTACTCGCTGGAAGTGAAGAACTAATCGGAAGACCGATTTACGGATATACTATGGTTGATTCATTGAAAGCAATAACTACTTTCAATGCATTTGGAGAGATGTACGGCTGGTCTAATGAAAGGGCGGTTTTCTTTTCAGGAGTACAATACGGAAGATCACCAATGATTGCTGTCAGAGCACATCCTGTAAAACCAAGAATGGTTGTTTACATAAAACCAAAATCTGTTGATTTATTGGCGCCTAAATTAGCAGATATGGAAAGGGTTGTTCTAGTTAAGACAGAACTTGATGAAAAAACAATAATTGAAAAATTGAGGTATCTAAAATAGGAGAAAAATATGAACGGAATCGTAAGTTATGGTGCATATGTACCTAGTCACAAAATAGAAACTGGAGAAATAGCATCTGTTTGGGGTGCTGATGGAAGTGCTTGGGCTAAAAACCTGAATGTCTACTCAAAATCAGTTCCTGGACCTGATGAGGATGTAATAACTATTTCAGTAGAAGCTACAAGACAAGCAATGAAAAGAGCCAACTTAAATGGTGATTTCATAGGTGCTATCTATACTGGTTCTGAATCACATCCTTATGCTGTAAAACCAACTTCGACAATTGTAGCTGAGGCAATTGGAGCTACACCAAATCTAACTGCTGCCGATTTTGAATTTGCATGTAAAGCTGGGACTGCAGCAATTCAAACTTGCTTAGGAATGGTTGGAGATAAACAAATAGATAATGGAATTGCTATTGGTGTTGATACTTCACAAGGTGCACCTGGAGATGCATTGGAATATAGTGCCTCAGCAGGAGGCGGTGCATTGATTATTGGTTCTAAGAAGGTAATCGCTCAAATTAACCATACTACTTCCTACACTACTGACACACCAGATTTCTGGAGAAGAGAAGGCCAAAAATATCCGAGACATGGTGGAAGATTCACAGGTAAGCCTGCATTCTTCAAACATGTAGTAAGCTGTGGTATGATGATGATGCAAAAGGCAGGTACTGAGGCGAAGGATTATGATTATGTTGTAACTCATCAACCAAATGGTAAATTCCCAATCAGAGCGGCAAAGACTCTCGGATTTACAAATGAACAATTTGAAACAGGTTTACTAACGCCTAGAATTGGGAATACATATTCTGGTGCAGTTTTCTTGGGACTTGCTGCCATTTTGGATATTGCAAAACCTGGTGATAGAATATTGGCTGTTGCCTATGGTTCTGGAGCTGGAAGTGATGCATTCGATATAACGGTTACAGATGAAATAGCCAAAATGGATAGAAGTGAGACTGTGGAAAATTTGATTTCAAGAATGAAAATTATAAACTATGCAACATATGCAAAATATAGGGGCAAACTCAACATGGGGGCTTCAAAATGAGAGAAGTAAGTATAATCGGAATAGGGATAACTAAATTTGGTGAATTATGGGAAAAGTCCCTTCGCCAGTTAGGTCTTGAAACCGGTCTTGCTGCAATAAGTGATGCAGGAATTACAAGTAAAGACATTGATGCATTGTATATAGGAAACATGGCTGCAGGATCAACACTGCAGCAAGAGCATGTGAGTGCATTAATGGCAGATTATTGTGGATTAGCTAGTCAGAATATACCTGCCACAAGGGTCGAAGCTGCATCTGCATCAGGAGGTCTAGCAGTTCGCCAAGCATACATGGCTATTGCTGGAGGATTCATAGATATTGCAGTTGTTGGAGGTGCTGAAAAAATGACTGATGTTAGTGACTCAGAATCATCATATACCGTAAGTATGGGTTCCGATGAACAATGGGAATCAAAAGCTGGAGCAACATTTGCATCTTTACATGCAATGATAGCCCAAAGTCATATGACTGAATATGGAACAACAAGAGAAGAATTATCTGCCGTATCTGAAAAGAACCATTTTCACGCTTCAATGAATCAAATGGCTCAATTTCCATTTCAGATAAGTGCTGAGGCCGTATCAAACTCAGGAATGGTCTCAAGTCCTCTAAGAATGCTTGATTGTGCTCCAAACAGTGATGGGGCTGCCGCAATTGTTCTTTGTGCTACAGAAAAAGCAAAGAAATACAAGAAAAAATCAATTAAAATTATAGGTTCAGGTCAAGCTTCGGATACTCTAAGTTTACACCACCGTAAATACCTAAACCAAATGCCAGCAATAAAAATGGCTGCTAGAAGAGCATTCAAAAGTTGTGGAAAGAAAGCAAGTGACTTAGATTTAATAGAAATACATGATAATTTTACCATCTCTGAAATTATTGCTCTGGAAGAGATAGGGGTGTTTAAGAGAGGAAAAGCTGCTCAAAATATTTTGAAAGGTGAAACTAGGCTTGGGGGTAAAATTCCAATTAATACGAGTGGAGGTCTGAAAGCAAGAGGTCATGCTCCTGGTGCAACTGGAATTGCTCAAGTCGTAGAAGTTGTACAACAACTCAGAGGAGAAGCTGGAGAAAGACAAGTGAAAAATGCTAAAATTGGAATGGTAGAAAATCATGGAGGAACTGCTGCAACTGCAGTTGTTCATATTTTGGAGGGTGAATAATGTCAGTACCTAGATTCTGGAGAGAATTAGACACAAGATATAATTTGATTGGTTCATATTGTAAGATAACAAAAACTTATCACTATCCAAGAAGAAGTTTCAACCCTGAGGCTGGAAGAGAATCAATAGGCAGTATGGAAGACTATCAATTCAAAGGCTCTGGAGAGATAGTTAGTTCTACCGTTGTTCACCAAGCTCAAACCGGTTATGAGATGTTTGGACCTTATTGTATGGCAATAATAGAATTGGATGAAGGACCTCGAATAACAACACAGATTGTAGACTGTGATCCTGAAATTGTTAAGCCAGGAATGAAAGTTAAATCTGTTTTTAGAAAATTGGGTGAAGATAGTGAAAGCGGAATCCTTCATTATGGAACAAAATTCATAGTAATTGAATACAATGAAGTAGAAGAATCTGAAGAAAACATACCTGATATTGAAGTTTAAGCATTCGAAACTTATATATCTGTAGTCAATAAGGTCTATTCCTTACTAATGGCAAAGAAGTCTGAAAAATTAGAAGACCCGCGAGAATGGGTTAAGAATTTAGATATAGATTCTACCGAGGATATTGCTGTTCCTAAGTTGCTTGTTGATCAAGTAATTGGCCAAGAAAAAGGTGTTGAAATTGTAAGAAAGGCTGCAGAGCAAAGAAGACATGTGATGCTAATTGGAGATCCTGGCACTGGAAAATCAATGTTAGCTCGCTCAATATCTGAACTTCTACCTAAAGAAGAACTACAGGATGTATTGGTGTATAACAATCATGAGGATAATAATGAACCTCGTATACGTGTTGTACCAGCTAGTAAGGGTAAAGAAATAGTTCAAGTTCAGAAAGCTCAAGCAATGATTGAAAAAGAAAAGAAAGCAAAATCTCAGATGCTATTGATATTTGCGATTGTCGGAATTGGAATTATTTTCTTCATTAGTACTGGATTCAATCCAATGATGATTTTCTACTCACTAATTGCTGCCGCTTTTGTTTTTATGGCTCTAAGATATGCGAATCAGAAAAATGAAAATGCCAATATTCCTAAAGGGCTTGTACTTCATGAAAAAGACATGACCGCTCCATTTATAGATGCTACAGGAACGCATGCTGGAGCACTATTAGGTGATGTTAGACATGATCCTTTCCAATCTGGAGGACTTGAAACTCCAGCTCATGATCGCGTAGAGGCAGGAGCTATTCATAAGGCCCATAGAGGTGTATTGTACATTGATGAAATTAACTTGCTAAGAATCGAATCACAACAATCTCTTTTAACTGCAATTCAAGAAGGGGAATTTTCTATTTCAGGACAATCTGAGAGATCTGCTGGAGCAATGACAAAAACTGAACCCGTACCTTGTGATTTCGTACTTGTAGCTGCTGGAAATTTAGATGCAATTCAAGGAATGCACCCTGCTTTAAGGAGTAGAATTAGAGGATACGGTTATGAAGTTTATATGAATTCCACAATCCCTGATTCTCAAGATAATAGGGAAAAATTAGTAAGATTTATTGCTCAAGAAGTCTCTAAAGATGAAAAAATCGGACACTTCTCTAAAGAAGCCATTGGTGAAATTCTTCATGAAGCACAGAGAAGAGCTGGAAGACAATTGCACTTAAGTCTTAGACTAAGAGAACTGGGCGGATTGGTTAGAGTTGCAGGAGATATTGCAAGAGAAGTTGGGGATGAGACTGTGACTGCGGAACACGTCGTAAAAGCAAAAACAATTGCAAAACCTCTAGAACAGCAAATCGCAGATAGATATGTTGAACGTAGAAAAGATTACAAAACTTATTCAATTGAAGGCTCCGAAATAGGAATGGTAAATGGTTTAGCCGTAATGGGTGCAAATTCTGGTATGGCTGAAATGGCGGGAATAATGATGCCTATTGTTGCTGAAGTTACACCTGCTCAGTCAAGAAATCGAGGGAAAGTAGTAGCTACAGGAAAACTTGGTGAGATTGCAAAAGAAGCGGTTGAAAACGTTTCTGCTTTAATAAAAAAATACACTGGTGAAGATATTTCTAAGTATGATATACATGTTCAATTTGTAGGTGCTTATGAAGGTGTTGAAGGTGATTCTGCATCTGTTTCTATTGCAACTGCTGTAATTTCTGCACTTGAGAATGCTGAAGTCGACCAAACCGTTGCTCTTACAGGATCTTTAAGTGTGAGAGGCCAAGTTCTTCCAGTAGGTGGTGTAACTGCAAAAATAGAAGCCGCCGCTGAATCAGGAGTTACAAAAGTATTGATACCTGCAATGAATATGCAGGATGTTCTTTTGGATTCAAAATACACTGACATGGTCAAAGTTATTCCTGTGGCAACGCTGAAAGATGTATTAGACAATATACTGATTGCAGGACCTAAAAAAGAGGGATTATTGAAAAACCTTACAAAATTTTTACCAGGATCTAATCTCACTAAAAGTGTTGGAAACCCAACTGGCTAGTATCTTCTAACTTCTCCAAACTTTTCTAAGGAATTAGACAGTATATCTATATCATCTGAAGTTGCAATAATAGACGTACCTAAATGTGCAACAGAAGAAACTGTGCCAAGTGGCATATTATCAATTATCTCAGATATATTGTCATTAATTAATCCCGATTTTTCAGTAAATAAACGGCCAACTTTAATTGCAGATCTCAAATTTGCATTATTGAAATGTATTCCTAAAGCTGCTGAATTTATTAACTCTATCCATTTCTCATCTGATATAATCTCAGAAGTATCTCTACCCAAACCTGAAACACAAACTGCAAATTTTTCTTTTATTTGAAAACAATCAACTCTGCCATCATAACCCGGAGTATTACGAATTACTATAGCTGGAAAAATAGTCTGTCTAATTGATTCAGCTATAGCAACCACATCACCTAATCCTGTTCTAAATTCAACTTCTGCTTGGTGTGCTGCTTTAACGCACAAATCAATATCCTTCTCTAATTCCAAACAAGCCGCCAAAGCTGAAGCTCCAGATATTCCAAAACCGGAACCCAATGGTAAATCATGTCTTAGATAAATTGTCAAACTTTTGTCTTTAAAACCAAGTAAATCAATAGCTCTTAGAGTTACTCCATCATCTACTTCTTTATTCTCTCTTATAACTTTATTATTTTTTACTTCAGATTGTTCTTTAACAACTGCACAATGTACTCCTTGAGGCAAAACAATACCAATACCTGTAGATCCCATTTTCAATGAATCTTTATTTGGCCATATTGCAAATGTTAGACTCACATGACCTGGAGCAAAACTCACAGTATTTCCTCATAAAGTGAGATAGTCTTTTCTATAGTTACAGACCAAGTTCTTTCCTTTGAAGCATAATCAAATGCTGAATCGGCTAATTCATTTAGTAATCTATCATTATCAATAATCCTAGATATAGCATCTGGCATTTGTCCAGGCCTTACTAGCAAAGCATGCCCTTGTGTAGCTTCTTCTACTGAAGGCAAAAGAGTTGCTACAACTGGAAGCTTGCATCCCATATATTCATAAATCTTAAGTGGTGAAAAACCATAATCAATATTTGGATAAGGTGCCAAACCAATATCGGCTTCAATAAGCAAGCGAGGAACTTCATCACGATTAAGGCGGCCTATGTGATGTAAATTATCTACATCAGGGATATTTTCACCATAACCTCCGCCTGCAACAACTATATTTATTGAGGGGTTTTTCTTAGCGACTTGTACTAATTCTTCAATACCATGCCAAGGACCCAATGCTCCAACAAAAACAGCC
>CACALG010000027.1 GCA_902533295.1 uncultured marine group III euryarchaeote
TGGAGCCAGTGTAGGTGTTATGGATGATGAAGGCAGACCAAAAGAATTTAGATTGAAAGAGATTTTAGAGGGAATAGATCCTTCTAAAGTAATATTTGAATCTCCAAGAAAGTCCCAACAGGTTTTTTTCTTAAAGAAATTTGGGCCTGAAACAAATCTGGGTAATATCCATCCAACCGATGTAATATCTGTTGAAACGCTTAGAAGGGGTTTGAGAGGAGATACAATGGATGATTTCTTTGTTATAGTTGATAGACACTTGAAAAAGCAGGGCCGTAAGTAAAATCGATGGAAGTAAAGATTGAGCATGGCATTGATGGTGCAAAACTAGCAGTTTCGCGTAATGATGCAATCATAATAGTAGACACAATTAGAGCTTCAACAACATATGTGAATGCTTTTGCGAGTGGAGCTACAAGAGTTGTTCCTTGTTCTAGTAGAGATCACTTGAATGAAAAGATGAGGATTTATCCTGATGCTTTGAAATCGGGAGAAAGATTATGTAAGAAAATAGAAGGTTATGACTTAGGTTCTTCACCTGAAGAGATGTCGAAGGCGACCCTAAATGGAAATATTATCTTATCTAGTACAACTAACGGGTCAAGAATGGTTGTAGCATCTTCAAAATCCCCTCTGGTTGTAATGGGTAGTTTCTGTAATTCAAGTGCAGTTGTTGACTTTATGAAGAATAAATCTATGAATATATCTATTGTTTGTTCAGGTAGGTTAGGAGAGAAAGTAGTTGAAGATACGTTGTGTGCTGAATATCTAAAACATAAATTTAGTAGTGATTCAGATTTTCGTTTAAATCACGATGAGATAGCTATTGAGTGTAAGTCTTCTCCTAGTTATCAAATGCTAGAGACTGCAGGTTTAGAGAATGATTTTAGGTTCTGTATGACAATTGATTCACATTCTATCGTTCCGGTTTTGGACGGTGATGGGTTTATTTTGCTTTGATTCTAAAAATATCGCTACTTCCACAAATATTACATGTTTCACTTTTTTCGTCAGTCACCAATTTGCATGCTGAGCATCTATATTTCCACTTTCTAATTTCTTTTATTTTCTTTCCACTGCATGATATTACTTCTAGTCCATTGTACAATGATACATTTTGTATTGCAAAATCATCTGAGATTATAGTCCCTTGAAGTTCGTAGCCTATGGCTAGTATTTTGATATCTGTTAAAGATAGAACATCTAAATCTCCTGTTTCCTTAGCTTTTTCTTTAACATAGTCTATTGAATTTTTATTTGGTTCGAGTATCTTTAATCCTTTAGTCTTAAGATTAGAGTAATACTGTTTGCTCTGCTTGTTCACTATTTCGTCTTCAATTTCCTTTACTGTTACAATTTTCCCATTAGGATGTATTTGAGTGAAAAATGCACAAGTATCTAGTATATTCCAAACATCGGTCTGCATGTGATTGCCCTCCAAATTAGGGGTTTAGTCAAGGGATTAAAAGAAGCATTTACTAAGATGTCTGGCGATTTGAACATTAAGCCACCCCATTTCATTCCTCTTTTCGAATATTTCATTACTTTTCCCATTTGTAATTTCCAACGCTCTTGATATTCTTCCAACGACGTATTTTTCATAATATTCTCAGCTATAACTTGGCCAGCTATTCTTCCACCAATCATTGCAGTTGTAATACCTGCACCATTTGAAGGTAAAACCATACCTACAGAGTCGCCAACTAGCATATAATTACCTTTTGTAAAATCCTGAATTGTTCCAGACATGGGCAATACACCACCTCCTTTGTAAGTTATTTCTCCATCAAAGTTAGAGAAAAAATCCTCAGCCATTTTATTGAGACTTTTACCCTTTGAAAATCGAGTTTGTATTCCTATTCCTATATTGGCACCCCCTTTTTTTGGTATCATCCAAGCATAGCCACCTGGTGCCGTTGAACCAAAATATAAATCTACACGATCATCAAACTGGCCATCCATCAAAACAAAATTTACAGCAATATTTAGTGATTTTTCTTTCCAGAATTTTTTGCGAAGAGGGTCATGAGGTCCTCCACATCCAACAATAATTTTTGCAGTAAGTTCCTTTCCATTGTTTAGTAATACTTTATTTTCTACGATATCATTTACTCTTGATTCAATTAGGTATTCAGCTCCTGCCTTCTTTGCTAATTCTACAAGGGCTTCATCATGTTTCGGTCTGTAAAGTATTTTTCCTTCAAAAGGATAATTTAGTCTCTTGCCAGAAGGAGTGACAAGGCCCATTTCTTTTGTTCGTCTTGAAACCGCTTCTTCGGGTGTTTGGAAAAGATAATCTATTTCAGGTACACTGGGACATAGTTGTTTCAATTCATTGTTAGTTGGGACTAACTCACCACATTGTAGAGGAGTTCCAATTACTTTACGTCTATCAATAACTATAACTTTTGCACCACCTTCTGCAGCATACCTAGCTACAGTACTTCCAGCAGGTCCACCACCTATGATGATAGCATCCCAATCATAATCCATATCTGTCATTGGCTTCTCTAAAATAGGTTTTTGTTGCAATAATAAGTATCATAAACTCCCCTCTCTGAAAGAAATTGTGCAAGCAATCATATTGACTGCAGGTGAGGGTGCTCGGCTTGGTAGTTGGACTGCTAACAGGCCAAAGGGTATGATTCCTATTGGAAATAGGCCAATTCTGGAATATTTGGTTCGTGGTATTGTAGGTGCAGGTATCAAAGAAATTAATATGGTTGTAGGCTATGGAAAGAATAGTGTAATGTCATATTTTGGGGACGGTTCTGAATTTGGAGCTAAGATAAATTATAGTTTACAAAATAAAAGAACTGGAACTTTAGCAGCTATGGAAATAGGTATGGAAGGTATTGAAGATGAATTTATTCTAGTGCCTGGAGATAATTATGTCTCAAACGACTCTTTTGTAACATTGAGGAATTGTAAGGGCCCCGCGTTACTCTCAGGAAAGGCAGATAGATGGTCTAAATGGGGCGAAATTGAACTTGAAAGAGGTAAGCCCAAGATTACATTTGATAGCCCTGATGCTTATGGACGGATCCATTTTACAGGAATTACAAAACTAAATCTTGACTTAGCTAAGGAACTCATTGACGCAGCAGGCAAGCACATTGGAGAATCTTTGCAAGCAATACTAAAAAATCACGACTTTGAAGTTTTGGAATCTTCTAACTGGCACAATATCGTCTATCCTTGGGATTTAATATCAGGAAATAGAATGTCCTTAAATGACAATCGTTTGTATAGAAGTGGCAAAATTGAAAAAAATGTAATAATTAAGGGAGATGTTTCAATTGGAAAAGGTACTGTAATTCGATCTGGAACTTATCTCACAGGTCCTATTTCTATAGGTGAAGGGTGTGATATAGGGCCCAATTCAGTAATTGGTCCTTCAGTATCATTAGGGGACAATGTAATTGTAGAATCCTTTACTGAAATATCAGATACAGTGGTAATGAAAAATTGTGAATTAGGTAGTTATTCTAGTCTTAAAGGAACTGTAATTGGAGATAATACATCTCTTGGTTCACATGTAATTGCAATTCCTATGACAAGAGATATTTTGTATTTTGATCAAACTTTCTCAGTTAGTGATAGAGGTGCAATGATAGGGGATGATTGCAATATTGGTAGTCGAGCAATATTGCAAGGAGGTTCCATATTAATGAGTAAAGCTACAGTAGGCGAGGGGGAGTTTTATAACGCTGACTTTCAGGGAGATAACATCTGATGTGCGGCATAGTAGGGTATACAGGTCAGCAGCCAGCTCAAAAGATTGTCCTAGAATCTTTGAAAAAATTAGAATATAGAGGTTATGATTCTTCAGGTATAGCTACAAAAGAAGATAAGTTAGTTATTTGTAAAAAAGAAGGACCTATATCTAATATGGAAGCTATTTTACCTAAATCAGATTCTAATTTAGCTATAGCTCATACACGTTGGGCTACACATGGAGTTCCTTCAGATACAAATGCACACCCTCATAACGATGAAGATAATTCAGTTGCAGTTGTTCACAATGGAACAATAGATAATTATTTGGCAATTAGAGAAAACCTAGAGAAAGAAGGCTATAAATTCAAAAGCGAATCAGATTCAGAAGTTCTACCAATTCTTATCTCTAAATATTATGCAGGAGATTTAGTAGAGGCACTTAGCAAAACTTTAGCAGATATTCAGGGGATTTTTACAATAGCTGTAATACATGAAAATCATCCAGACGAAATTGTAGCAGTTAGGCTTGAGACTCCACTAATCATTGGCATTGGTAATTCAGAAAATTTCATTGCGAGTGATATCTATGCGGTTTTGAAATATACTCAACAAATTGTTTACCCAGAGGATAACCAATTTGTTAGAGTCACTCCAGAGTCAATTGAGATATTTGATTTAGATTTAAACTCTATTGATTATGAAATTGAAACAGTGGAAAAATATACTGAAGTTGCTGAAAAAGGAGGTTATGAACATTTTATGCTCAAAGAAATATTTGAGCAACCTAAAGCCTTACAGGATTCATTAACGGAATTATTAGTTGATTCACCTCTTGAAAGGTTAGGACTTAATTGGAAAATAGGTAGTATATCTATTGTAGCATGTGGTACCTCATACCACGCAGGTCTGGTAGGTAAATACGTAATTGAACAATTAACTGCAATTCCTGTATCGGTTGGCTATTCATCTGAATTTCGATATGCAGCACCAGTACAGGGTGTTGGAGGACTTCTATCATCCCGTCCTTTGGTAATTTTAATATCACAGAGTGGCGAAACAGCAGATACTTTAGCAGCAGCACGTTCAGCAAAGCAGCAAGGTTGCCATACTATTGCGATTTGTAATGTTCCAGGTAGTCGAATTACTAGAGAAGTTGATGGTGTTATTATAACCAAATCTGGGCAAGAGGTCGGAGTTGCAGCTACTAAAACATTTTTGACCCAAATGCAGGCATTATATGCATTAGGAGTTCATTTGGCGTTTAATTCAGGTTCTTTGGATCATCCTCAGTTAAAGCTATGGGAGTCAGAAATTAGAAAGATTCCAAGTAAAATAACGCAAGTATTGAATAATTCGGAAGCAATTAAGGCATTAGTTCCACATTTTATAAAAGCTAAATCTACTTTTTTCATTGGTAGAAATATAAATTATCCATTGGCACTTGAAGGTGCTCTCAAGCTAAAAGAGATATCGTATATTCATGCAGAAGGTTATCCTGCCGGAGAATTGAAACATGGCCCATTAGCCTTGCTGACTAAAGATACTCCTGTTCTTGCTATAGCTATGCAGGATCATACGTATTCAAAATTAGTATCAAACATAGAAGAAGTTTCTGCACGAAGTGCACCAGTAATTACTCTTTGCCAGAAAGGAGATCAGCAGATACCTAAGATTTCAGATAATTATTTTGAGTTGCCGGAGATTGATCCAGTATTATCACCATTTACAGTTGCTGTTTTTCTACAGCTTCTCTCCTATTACATTGCACACGAGCTTGGAACTGAGATTGATAAACCGCGTAACTTAGCGAAATCGGTTACGGTTGAATAATAGAATACAAGAAAGTAAAATAGTTGCAATAATTGAAGGAAGTCCAAGATATGGCAATTTTTCATCTTCCTCTTTCTCATCATTGTTAGGAGTTTCTTCAACAAATTCCTCTCGTCCTTCCCAATCACCCCAGAATATATCCTTGTAGAAGGTTGCTATTTCCTCAGATTCAATTATGACTCCTATTTCTCGATTCAATGAGCCACCTCCTGCACCCCAGTTTATGCTTGATACGAGTGTATATTTTTCGTCTACAATTATCCCTTTATTGTGTATTCTAATAAATTCGTCTTTTGGAGATCTGTAAATTAGTAAATCAATTTCAGCTCCATTTTTCCTTTTTTCATCTAAAAGAAGGTATGCGTATTGATTTTGTTCAGCCATATATTGTTCAGTACCATCAAACATAACACTAACTTTTACCCCTCTGTCTATAGCATCTAAAAGTTCAGTCCAGTAGGGGCTATCAGTATCATCCCATGTAGTAGTAAATTGATGTTGTTGGATTATAATTTCTTTTTCTGCATTCCTTATTAAACCAATAATTGCACTATCTGATAAGGAATTATCAGGTGTAACGACTAATCTAATATTAGTTGGTTCATTGATTTTTAGAGCTTCAATGTTGTGACAACAATTACCTGTTTCAGTTATATCATCGGCATAATCTACACTATTATCAAAAATTATTACATCTCCATAATCTAAAGTAAAATCATTTTCAAAGATCATAGTTAAATCACTTGATAATTGACTAGATTCAACAACAACCCCCCATCCTCTATTACCATCATCACTAATTGGAATTCCAGTAAGCCCCCAATTTTCAGACATAATTATTACCTTTTCATTATCAATTATAGCATATTTAGCATGAAGGTAAGGATATCTTGTTGGAGCATCTTGAGTTTTCATCATCAACCTAACATCTGCTCCAGCTTCTTTTAGTGTCTGAGCTCTATAGGTGTATGCATCTGTGAATCCAGCCACAGGAGCTCCTTCCAATAATACTCTGACGTTTACACCCCTTTCGACTGCAGATACAAGTTCATCAACTAAGTATGGATGATTAAGATAGTACAAACTTAAGTCGATACTATCTGTGGCCTCTTGTATTTGTGCTTGAATAGTCCAGAAAGTTGAATCTGGTGAGGTAAATGCAATAATAGACTCAGCGCTCATTTCTTCACCTATATAATTTGTCTGCCCAGGTCTGTAGTCTCTAAATGATTTCCAGTCTATAGATGTATTCGTATCTAAATATTTCACATGATTTTCATTATTTCTATGCAAATATTTCCCTTCAGTTACAGTTGTTGCAGGCCCCCCTTCCCAACCATCAGGGATTTCAGAATTGCCATATGCAACAGAATCAATAATCAAACCGTTATGATCTCGAACAATAACAGAATCTCCTGAGTTTGTAAGGTAAAATGCTTCACCATTTACAAGAGGTACTTCGCTTTCATCATCAATCGTTTTGAAATCAGGCCAGAATTTATGCGATTCGTAGAAGGATGTTGAATTGAGTGCTATAATCAGTCTACTATTTGCTGGGAAAATAGTCTCCCAAGGGATAGTATATCCTTTTTCTAAATCAGAAACACCCCATCCACCAATGTCTACATCACCACCCTGATTTATCAAGCATATAGATTCATCATTTTCACCTTTCAACCAAGGATTATAGTATACCCATTCAATCAAAATTTCTGTATCCATCGAGGGTTTTGGCTCATAACCTAGGTTCAAATTTATTTTTTCTTCACCATTTACTACTAAATTAGTTGTTTCTCCCATCCAATGCAATTCGTAATTTCCATTGGGAGCTGCAAAGTTGTAGTACCCCCAACGGTTATCTGTGGACCATTTGTTTGGTAGAGAGATACTAAAAGTGAAAAGTTGTCCTTCAGTAAATACTTCTATCCATTCACCCCCCATTGGTTCCATATCTTTACCGATATATCCTTCAATCACAGTCCATTCTACCGTAATGTTTGGGTAGATTTTCATATCATAGTAATCTTGTTTATCATTTGAGTTTCTAAATCTAAGTTTGAAATAGGAATCATTTGTCAATTCTTTATCCAATTTTACCATTAATTCTCCATTCCATTCGAATGTTTCATTCATTTCTATTGGTAAGTAAGGTCCAAAATTTGAGCTCCAATCTTCTCCCGTCCAAAAACTAGATTGTATACTTCCATCCCCATAGAACCATGCCTTAACTTCGTAATTTATAGCAGGTAAACCGCGGAAGCCAGCATCAAATGGAATTATTGTTCCTATTGCATTGTAAGTTTCATCAGGGTAATTCAATCTCACTTCAGGCTTTAGAATTTTAGCTGTTAAATCTAATATAGTTTCAGTATTTGGTTCTATAACAATTGTTCTTTCGACCACTCCCTGAATTTTCAAGATATATTCACCGGGAGGAATTGACAAATTGAAAGTGTTGTGGTCGTTATCTTCCCAAGGAAAAGGTTCTACAAAGGAAAATGCCTCTAAGTCACCATCAGAATAAACAAATATTTCTTTCGTTTCATTTCCTTCACCTAATATTCCGTTTACCCAGCCAATATCTACATTTCTTTTGATAGTACGGTTTGCGATAGTTACACTTTCACCATCTGAATTAAATAGTTCAGTAGTTAGATTATATTCGAATGAAGATCCAGGATAAAAGAGGTTCAATAGCGTTTTCATTTCAGCTTTTCCGTCTTCATCAGTAGTAACAGTCTTTTTCTTATTAGTAGCAACCCAATCTTCACCATCCCACATGGATGCTATATCTGTATCTCCATCCCAAACAGAATACTGAATATCATATTCGAGCATTGGAGATTCAGCCACAATTATTACTTCAGTGTAAATTAATGTCCGTCCCTCATTGATACTTCTTGAGTATTCAGTTATGCTAATTAGTTCTTCAAATTCGGAGTCTCCTAGATTTTGAGACGTAGTTTCTCCATTTGTAATAACTATGCTTGCTTGTTCCTCATACTCTCTCATTTTTAGAATATATTCTCCTGCAGGAACAGGCATCTTGAACCAGCCAGGATCTCCATCACTTGCCCATGGTGCATTTTCAGTGAAATTAGAAGCAACCAAGTTGTCTCCAGACAATACTTCAACAATTTCTCCTGCATAAGGTTCTTCACCATTCGTGGCATATCCTTGCACGAATCCCCAATTATCCGAAATTTCGAGGTTTTCTATTTTTTGTTCATGATATGTGTCACTGTCATCGGACTCTCTAACTTTTGCTTTGAGATAGCTACCTTCTGGTGGGACTTGTTTTAATTTTAGGTAAATATCTCCTGTCCAAGTTCCATCAGGTCCTAGTTGTATAGAGAAATAATTAACCCAGTTCCAATTTTCATCATCAGGATTCCAATTATCAGAGCGCATTGCTCCACCTCCGTAAATCCATGAAGCAACTTCGTAATCTGTACCAGTGTTACCCTCAACAGTAATCGTTACAGGGATTATTGTATCTTTACCACCAGTTATTGGTGAAGGATATTCATCAATTGTAATTATAGGATCTCCATCTGCTTCAGCAGTAAAGCTGAACATTTGTGTTGCTAGAATAAAACAAGCATAAATAACTAGAAACTTTTTCAAGCTCCTAATTCCTCCAAACTTCTTAGAGCAAACATAGTGTGAAGCGCTGTACCTATATGGAGGGCATCTTCATCAGCCTTAAACATTGGATGGTGAACACTATAAACTGCATCAATTTTCTCGTTTTGCATTCCTAAAACAACAAAACATCCTTTAACTTTCTCAGTGTAATATGCAAAGTCTTCTCCACCCATTACAGCATCAAGATCACTTACATTTTCTTCTCCCAACATATCACTTCCCACTTTCTTAGCGAAATCCCACATTTCTCCATCATTCACAGTAGGAGGATAATCGTTTCCAGGATATTTGACAATTGCTTCACACCCGTGTGCTTCCGCTATATTCTCTGCAATTTGTTTAACTCTTTTTTGGAGTTTCTTTAGTCCATCCATGGTTAAAGACCTAAGAGTTCCTAATAATTTAACTTCAGGCGGAATAACATTTGCAGCTTGACCACCTTGTATTGCACTAATACTAACAACTCCAGAATCTAATGGATCCAGCTCACGAGATATAATTGATTGAAGATTTGTTATAATTTGTGCAGAGGTCAAGACTGGATCCTTTGTTAAATGAGGCACTGCAGCATGGCCTCCTACGCCTTTTACAGTTAAATCCAAAAACGTTGTTGCAGCAAGAAAAGTCCCTTCTCTTGATCCAATCTGCCCTGTTGGCATTTGTGGCCAAACATGGAGACCAAAAATTCTTTCAACGGTTGGATTCTCTAGTGCACCTTCTTCTCTCATTAATTTTCCGCCAGCACCACCTTCTTCTGCTGGTTGGAAAAAGAATTTTATTGTTCCATTGAATTCGGTTTCTTTTGATTTTAATATTTTTGCAGCTCCTAAAAGCATAGCCGTATGACAATCATGGCCACATGCGTGCATTTTACCATCGATTTCACTCCTAAAAGGAACATCAGTCTCTTCATGTATAGGTAATGCGTCCATATCTGCTCTGAGTGCTACACAAGGCCCATTTCCATTACCTATTGATGCCAAAACTCCGGTCTTAGCTATTGGAGATTGATATTGAATTCCCAAGTTGTCTAATTCTCTCCTAACCAATTCACTAGTTTTTACTTCTTCATACATTAGTTCTGGATGTTTGTGCAATTCACGACGTATATCAATAATCCAATCAGATATTTTTTTGGCTTCCTTTTTGGCTTGTTCAGGCTGCATAATTAGTAAGGGTTCATTCTCATTATAGTAGTATCGCCATTATCAAACCATATAGGAAATTGATTATTATCAGTAAATTTAGTTTTTGCCTCTCCCGTCAATTCTTCAGCAGGATCCCATTGTAGTAGAGCAACTCCTTTCTGCATCTCTTCTGAAAGCACAATGTATGAAACTTGTTTCACACCTGCCTGTGGGGTTGAAAGTAATTTACTCGCTTCAATTGCTTGTTCAGTGTCACCAGTTATCACTTCAGCTCCATTCTCCCAACTAGCATTTGTTTTAGTTAGACCAAATGTCAAACTACTTAGTCTGTGGTCACTCACAATTAATGAATCATCTTCTGTAAATTGGATCCACAATATAGCATCAAATTCTTCTTGGCTTGTACCTTCTTGAAATCCCCCCATTACAGATGGTGGAGGATATGCGCCGATTGCACAACCTATGAAAAGGAGGGAAAAACCAAATGCAATCCCTGCTCTTTTAGTATGATTAAAACCGACAATGAAATAATGAAAGCCAATCCCTGCAATTAGAGCAACTGGGGCTAATAGATAGGGTGCATGTCTGTATGCAATTAACAGATGTGATCCTGTTGCTGCACCTATAGCTGCTAGGGAAAGGATTGGAATTAACCAACCCCATATTAGCCAGCCATATTTTTTTGTCATGACAAAGCTTGGTGATGCAGCCATTGAAATCCAAGCTAAATTCACCATTAGATATGGCACAGCTTCCATCCCAACAGGTATCTGTGTGCCCGGTACTCCTTTCCATAATGTAAGAAGAATTACAATAAAAGAAACAGAAAAAGCCCCTAAAATTCGTTTTGTTAGAGTAAGGTGTTCAATGTTCTCTGAGAATGAGGGTAATTTCAAGTAATTTCTAATCAGCCAAAGTATACCTAATCCAAAAATAGGTAATATGGTCATAATCATTCTTACTGAAACAGAATCAGGCAAAAAGTCGAATGCACTTTGTTCTAGCATCTTGCTAAATGATTTTGCATAAACTAGCCAATAAAGCGAAGTTAGAAGAGATATTATTGAAAGAGCAATCATACTTTCTTTAATTTTTTCTTTATTCCCTGCAGCAATTTCAACACATATAATTCCAATAATTGCAGCACACATCAGCAATAGGGTAAAGTGATGTGTGATTAGTAATCCTAAAAAAGAAATAATCAAGATTCCATTCCATGGATACTTAATTTCGTAAAATTTATTATTCTCTAAGCATTTAATCCATGAATATAGAAATACGAATCCTAAGGTTTCAGCTAATCCTCCAGGCATAGGATGTGAATTCGCATATACAACTCCAAATGTTACTCCATAAAATGCTGAACCAAACAATGCAGGTACAAAACCAACTAGTCTATTACCAATGATAAATATCATAGGGATAGAAAGGGCTGAAACGAAAGGGATGGCCCACATCAAAAGATAATGGTATTCTATGGTTGTT
>CACALG010000028.1 GCA_902533295.1 uncultured marine group III euryarchaeote
TAAAGAGCAACATCAAACATAGAACTCATATCAGTCACACTTGAAACATCCCAATCTGAAATATCACCATTGAAACTCTCGGTAAAAGCAAACATCCCAGACATGTCAGTTACACTTGAAACATCCCAATCTGAAATATCTCCATTAAATGACGTATAGGAAAACATCCCAGACATGTCAGTTACACTTGAAACATCCCAGCCTGAAATATCTCCATTGAAACTCTCAGCATCTCTAAACATACCCTCCATATAAGTTACACTTGACACATTCCAATCTGAAATATCCTGATTGAAACTATCAGTATAAGCAAACATATAACTCATATCAATTACACTTGAAACATCCCAGTCTGAAATATCCTGATCAAAACTGGTAGCATCATAAAACATACGATCCATATCAGTTACACTTGAAACATCCCAATCTGAAATATCCTGATTAAAATCGTGAGCAGAAGAAAACATAGAATCCATATCAGTTACACTTGAAACATCCCAATCTGAGATATCTTGATTAAAATTGTATGCTCTATAGAACATACCCCCCATAACAGTTACACTTGACACATCCCAGTCTGAAATATCCTGATCAAAACTGGTAGCATAATAAAACATAGCATACATATTAGTTACACTTGAAACATTCCAATCTGAAATATCTTGATTAAAACTATCAGTATAAGCAAACATATAACCCATATTAGTTACATTTGAAACATCCCAATCTGAAATATCCTGATTTAAACTCTCAGCATCTCTAAACATACTATACATATTAGCTACACTTGAAACATCCCAATCTGAAATGTCCTGATTAAAACTCTCAGCATAGTCAAACATCCACCCCATACCAATTACACTAGAAACATCCCAATCTGAAATATCCTGATTGAAACTATAAGCATTCCGAAACATATACGTCATAGAAGTTACATTTGCCACATCCCAATCTGAAATATCTCCATTGAAACTAGCAGCATTCTGAAACATATACGGCATAGTAGTTACACTTGAAACATCCCAATCTGAAATGTCCTGATTAAAACTCTCAGCATAGTCAAACATCCACCCCATACCAGTTACACTAGAAACATCCCAATCTGAAATATCTTGATTGAATGCAGAGGCACGACTAAACATCCACCTCGTATCAATTACACTAGAAACATCCCAATCTGAAATGTCCTGATTGAAACTATCAGCATAATAAAACATAGCATACATAGAAGATACACTAGAAACATCCCAGTCTGAAATATCACCATTGAAACTATCAGCATAAGCAAACATCCACTCCATAGAAGTTACACTTGAAACATCCCAGCCTGAAATATTGCCATCAAATGTATTATTATTGTAAAATAATTTTGACATATCGGTAATCAATGATGTATCCCAAGTATTGATCTCTCCATAAGTTGAATTTGCACTATCTGAATCATCTATCCACTCATCTACTGCAGTCTTGAGTTCATCTTTTGTTTCAGGTTGGAAAACCCCATCGGAGCAATATTCTTCCCAATCATATGGCCAGTTTTCATTAGAATCAAATGAACTATGAATGTAACATTTATTATCATCTGATAGATCATCAGTACCATAAAACATATAACTCATATTCGTAACACTTGAAACATTCCAATTTGAAATATCTTGATTAAATATAAAATTTCTATAAAACATATAAGACATATCACTAACACTTGAAACATCCCAATTTGAAATATCCTGATTGAAATTATAGACATCATAAAACATAGCAAACATAGAAGTTACACTTGAAACATCCCAGACGCCGATATCTTGATTGAAACTGGTAGCACCTGAAAACATCCTATACATAGTCGTTACATTTGAAACATCCCAATCTGAGATATCATCATTAAATGTCTCACACTCATAAAATAAGTGAGACATATTAGCAATCAATGATGTATCCCAAGTATTGATGTCTCCATAAGTGGAACTTGCGCTATCAGAATCAGCTATCCACTCATCTACTGCAGTTTTAAGTTCATCTTTTGTTTCAGGTTGAAAATTAAACGCACATGTATTGTCTTCCTCTGTAGCCTCTGGATTATAGTTATTAGCAGTAGAATCTGTACATCCAAGAATTTCCTCTGTATCTAATACTCCATCATCATCTAGATCATAGTCGCATGTATTATCTTCCTCTGTAGCCTCTGCATTGTAATTATTAGCAGTAGAATTAGTACATCCTAGAATTTCATCTGCATCTAATACTCCATCATCATCCAAATCATAGTCACAGGTTCCATCTTCATCGGTAGCTTCGGAGTTGTAGTTATTAGCAGTAGAATTAGTACATCCTAGAATCTCATCAACATCTAATACTCCATCATCATCCAGATCATAGTCGCACGTATTATCTTCCTCTGTAGCATTTGCATTGTAATTATTGGCTGTAGAATTCATACAACCCTTTACCAATTCTTTTTCTTCAGTATTATTGGTTTCATCAATCGTATTATCAGATTCGTCTTCAGTCTCATCTATCTGACTATTATCTTCATCTTCTTCATATTCGTGTACAACCTTTAGACATCCTGTTAAAGATGACAAAAGCAAGCAAATTACCAACAAATATGCTTTATTCATAACTGCCTTAGGTTCAACTGTTATAAATCGTTTAAGCTTGATTTTAGCAACGATTTTCCCAATTATATGGCCAATTAGCATTAGAACTGAATGAGGTATGAATTGCACATGCATTTCCATTTGTGAGATATACATAATAAAACATTTCATGCATATTAGTTACACTTGAAACATCCCAATCTGAAATATCCTGTTGAAAATCATAAGCAGAATAAAACATATAACTCATATCAGTTACACTTGACACATCCCAATCTGAAATATCCCGATTAAAACTCTCAGCATAATTAAACATATAAGGCATATCCGTTACACTTGAAACATCCCAATCTGAAATATCACCATTGAAACTGGTAGCTGAATTAAACATAGAACTCATATCCGTTACACTTGAAACATCCCAATCTGAAAGATCACCATTGAAACTGGTAGCTGAATTAAACATAGAACTCATATCCATTACACTTGAAACATCCCAATCTGAGATATCCTGATTGAAACTATCAGCATCAGCAAACATACCTGCCATATTAGTTACACTAGATACATCCCAGCTAGATATATTCTGATTAAAATTCTGAGCATTAACAAACATCCAAGCCATAGTAGTTACACTTGAAACATCCCAATCTGAGATATCCTGATTGAAATTATCAGCACGATTAAACATACCTGCCATATTAGTTACACCAGATACATCCCAGCTAGATATATTCTGATTAAAATTCTGAGAATTAGCAAACATACCTGCCATATTAGTTACACTTGACACATCCCAATCTGAGATATCCTGATTGAAACTATCAGCACGATTAAACATATTATACATATTAGTCACACTTGAAACATCCCAGCCGGATATATTTTGATTAAAACTCCTAGCGAATGCAAACATCTCTTCCATCTCAGTAACACTGGACACATCCCAGGTTGAGATATCATCATTAAATGTCCCGATATTACTAAATAAGTTAGACATATTGGTAATCAATGAAGTATCCCAGGTGTTGATCTCTCCATATGTTGAATTTGCGCTAGTAGAATTAGCTATCCACTCATCCACTGCAGTCTTGAGTTCATCTCTGGTTTCAGGTTGGAAATTAAATATACATGTATTATCTTCCTCTGTAGCCTCTGCATTGTAATTATAAGCAGTAGAATCAGTACATCCTAGAATTTCCTCTGTATCTAATACTCCATCATCATCTAGATCATAGTCGCATGTATTATCTTCCTCTGTAGCCTCTGCATTGTAATTATTAGCAGTAGAATTAGTACATCCTAGAATTTCATCTGCATCTAATACTCCATCATCATCCAAATCATAGTCGCATGTATTATCTTCCTCTGTAGCATTTGCATTGTAATTATTAGCAGCAGAATTCATACAACCCTTTATCAATTCATGAGGATAATTCTTAATGTAATCAAATTCTGACGAAGTTAAGTTTCCATCCATATCTAAATCTGCCATGCTGAACATCTCATTAGCAAATTCTGATGATACAGCAACTACTGATTCTCCGTCATTCACCAAGTCCATATTTAGACAATCGACAAATTCACCGTAAGCTACTATGGAATCATTATTTGGATCACATTCAACAAAGTCGCGGTAAAAGGTCCATTGTTCGGTGGGTCTTTCTTCTGTTTCATCTATTTGACTATTATCTTCATCTTCTACAGGATCGCTTGCGATCTCTATTTCTTCAGGTTCGATACATCCTGTAAATGGCGCCAGAAGCAAGCAAATTACCAACAAATACGCCTTGTGCATAATATTAGATTGCTTGTGTAGTATAAGAAATAGATAGATTATTCAGATTTAACCATCAAATATCTGTGATAATGCAAATTGCCAGCTTTAAACGCTTCATAAACAGGAGTTCCCTGAACCCCAGCAAAAGTCTCGAAACTTTTTCTCATTCCCATTGGTACACTTTCACTAATTCCTTTAACTTTACTATCATTAACATCGTCTAAAGCATCTAAAACTTCTTTGGTAACGTCCTTTTTTGACACAATTTCAAATCCTGCATCCAGAAAAATATCATGTAATTTTTCCATAGTTTCTTTATCTCTAAAATCAGTCCAGCAGAACTTACCTCCACTTCTAAGTGAACGATAAACTTCTTTCACAAACGCTTCAACATTTCCATAACAATGTGATGATTCTACATTGTAAATTATATCTTTAGAATTATCTTCTAGTGGGAGATCCTCGGCATTTCCAACTTCGAAAGAAAGATTAGTTTGAGAAGCATACCAATTATTTGCCAGTCCAACTGCATCTTTGGAAAAATCAAACGCAATCAAACTTTTTGGATTGTATGTTTTAGCAATCCAGGAAGCTCCACCACCTCGTCCACAACCAACTTCTACAACTTCTTTTCCATTCAAATCCACATCACGAATATTCATATTGTATAATTGAATGAAAAGTCGATTTAGTTCATCTTCCTTTGATAATTTCAATTTCTTACCGTCTTTGTAACCATAATTCATAAAGCGAAAATCGGCCCTTTTGTGCGCCTTCGCTAATCGTTGATACCACCATTTCCACATCCAATTTCGCATACGCCCTGGAGAAAATCGTAGTAGAGTTGCGAAAATCCGTGCAGGTATTCCCATTGCCATATTATTTACAATAAATTAGATAATTTTTCCTTGATATTATCTACACCAAGGCCTTGGTGAAGAATTTGCTCTTCTTGGCCACAATTGCCCGGCCTAGTAGTTCCCATGTAATCATAATTTGGAGCTAACCCACGTTCCAGTAACCAGGTACCAAATCGCACTCCCAACCCCGTTCTTGAATTCAAGCTCTCAATAACTAAAACAAATGGCGATTTTCCAATTTTAGCCATAATATCTTCATCAACAGAATTTAGAGTTGGTTTGTTTATCAATCCAATATTGATTCCCTTTTCTCGATATTCTTCAACTACATGTAAACATCTGTGCAACATGTCTCCATATGAGATAATCCATCCTGTATCACCCTCTCGAATTATTTCATCAACACCGGGCGTAAATTCATAGCCCTTACCATAGAAAGACTCACCATCTGAGTCTAAAATCAAAGGTGTTTTGGAACGGTTAGAGAAGATAAAGCGTAATCCATGATCATGAAATATTCTTTTTACAACAGAATCCATTTGGTTTACATCAGCAGGAAAGTATAGTCCAGTTGGGCTGCCTTCTTCGACATAGTTATCTGCAAAAAAGTTGTTTAATCCAAAATGACATGTATTATCAGACATATGATCAACACCAGCATGTGAGAAATGAGCAAGTACATTTGCTTCATTTAATCGAGACATAGTTATCTCAGAAATTACCATTTCCATAAACGCTGAGAAAGTTGCGAATATCCCAAGATTGCCTTCTTTGGAACCAAACCCTGCAGCAGCAAGATAATTTCCTCTTTCATGAATTCCAGCACTTGTAAAACATTCAGGAAAGTCATTCTTTACTGAGGTCAGACCCACCGATCCTTCTAAATCAGAATCAAAGGCGTGAACTTTCTTACGTTCATCCTTCGACATACCACTTAGAATAGATGTAATTGATTTTCCAAATTGTTTTCTGCATGCATCTGTATCGCCACTTCCTTTGAATTCAAATGCAGTTTTATTTTGCTGAGCTGAAGCAACTTCTTCAAGCATTTCAACAGCTTTATTTTGATTTCTTTCCTTAAGATACTTAATTCCAACATCAAATGGAATCACATCATGCAGTTGACATTCACCTTCTAAATCAGGTATTCCAGGCCCCATCACTCTTTTACAGATTACAGCCACAGGTCCATTAATTTCTAAAGATTTAGTAATACAGTCGTAAAGTTCAGTATAATTTTCTCCATCGCAAGTAAAAACTTTGAATCCTTGACCTTCCAAAGTATTTCCTACATCAAAACCAGCCATGTAATTTTCAGGATGTCCTGCAATAGTAACATTATTATCATCAATAATCCATTTTACATTTAGATTATTTGCTACAGCCAATCTAGCAGCTTCAGCATTATTTCCTTCCATCTGAGCTCCGTCTGATCCATACATGATTATTGCAGAATCAGGATTTGCAAAAGCAACACCATTCACATGTCCGGCAGCGTGACCAAGCCTTCCTGTAGAAAAATCAATACAGTCTAACAATTCAGGTTCAGGATGTCCAGCTAAACCAGACCCATATTCTCTATAATGAAGTAATTTTTCCGAATCCATTTTGCCTCTCACAACTCCTCTTACGTATTGTAACGCGGAACGGTGTCCTGCTTCATCGAAAAACTCATCATGTATTTTTGCGCCACCATTTTGTAATGAATCGATAATCAATGTTTCTGGAACGATATCGTAAGGGCCGCCAGTATGTCCACCTAGCCCTTTTGCTCTAGCGAAAGCAGTCGTAGCAATGACGGAATCACGCACTAATTCTATATTTTTGGACAAAGTTTCAAGTTCACTTTCAGAAAGTGGTCCTTTTCCATTCAACTTCAAATTTACGTAACTACCAATATCAATTGGAAAATCCATGAAAGCCCAGTTTAGAAAGAGGCCTTAAACTTTCGGGGTTACTTAATCCGCTTTTAGGCTAAGAACGTTAGATTTACCGCCATCGAGAATAGCGACAGCTGAGACTGGGAATGGCTTACCACATGCAGCACCTAATACGGCATTATTTCCTTCAAAACTATGCACAGGAGTTTTACTTTCTTTCACTTGTGAAGCAGCTTCTTCAGGACAATTTGAAGAGATAATAATCAATTTTGCAGTACCTGCATCAGCAGCTTTACATGATTCACTACTACCAACATGTACTTTTCCAGTATCAATAGCAGATCTCAAAGCTTTGTTAATATCCATCTATTTTCCTCCTTTAGCTTTCTTTTTTGATTTAGGCTTATAGATTGCACTCACAGCACCAGTACCTAAGTGGACGGGTTGTCCTACAATAATATTCTCAGCCACACCAGTCAATACATCAGATTCACCAGTTAAACCAGCCTGCAATAAGTGAGTAGATGTAATCTCGAAAGCGGCACGTGCTAGAACAGATACTTTAGCTCCAGAGATACCGTGCCTTCCAATAGCTTGGATAGCTCCAGTATTTGTCATAACATCAGATACAAGCATATTGTGCCTATGGTCTACAGAAAGACCTTGTTCTGACAACGTTTTGTGAAGTTCAACTGCAATAGCAATTCTTGCAGCTTCAATTCCAAGAACTTCAGCAACTTCATGCAATGAGTTTGTAGTCGTTCTAGTAGGATCCACGCCTTCTTCTTCTAAAATAGCTTTCAAGTCAGAACCTTCAGTGAAAATCACATATTCGTTATTTTCCTTTCTTACAATAGCTCTTTGAATATTTCCGATTCCATCAACCATCAAATGGCTAACTTTGTCTTCGATGATATACAATTTCTTGAAGGAAACTTCATCTTCTTCAAGTATAATAACTCCACTTTCAATCGTGATTTTGGATTTTAGTCTTCCTCTCTTTTTGATTCTTCCAGCAAGTTCTTCCATAGAAATCCCTCTCTGCTTCAAAATCTTCTTATTTGGTTCGATTAAGACCCTTAGATTTGTAATATCAGTATTGACATCGGCAAGTTGCGCTACAGATTTAGCTTCTATACGGCTGGCAATTTCTAGAGCTTTCTTTTCGTTACTAGAAATGTCAGGTTCAAGATAAACTTCCATAATAGGAGTTTTTGGAATTCTTCTCGCATCCACAATTTCAATCAGACGTGGAAGGCCGAGCGTAACGTTCATTTCAGCCACACCAGCGTAGTGGAAAGTACGCATAGTCATCTGTGTTCCAGGTTCGCCAATCGATTGAGCTGCAATAACACCAACAGCTTCAGTAGCGTCTACTTTATTCTGCTTGAATTGTAATGTAGCCCCTTCAACAATTTTCTCAATTTGCTTATCTTTTAATTTGTGCTCAATACTTTTCTCTGTAATTTTACGAACTATTCCTTGTGGCAATAGATTACCTTTCTTTGAAATAATTTCATTTACCTTATTTTCTTTATCCGTAAGAGTGGTATAGTCTTTAACAAGTGCTTCAATATCTTTTTTACTTAATTTATTTGTTTCAGCTTTCTGAGCAATTTCTTCTGCATATATAGCCGGTAAATTTGAAGCAATCTTAAGCGCTCCTTTACGGAATTTGTTAGCTTTCTTTGTAACAGTATCTTCTTTAATTTTTTTACCTTTAGCAGCTGGCCTCTTTGCATCTACAGGTGCTTGTAATTCAGCAGCGGCTGCTTCTGCCGCAGCTTCTCTGAATTTTGCAATTTTTGTTGCAGGAACGCCTGCATTTCTCAATTCATTATCAGTTGCAGTTACAACTTGAGATGCCAAAAAGATACCATGAGTATACAATCCAAGAGATACTTTTGCGCTCAGCCCCATTTCTTTGAACAAATTAACAGCAAAAATCCTCTCTTCTTCGAATCGTAATCTTTCACGATCTAAATCCAATGCATCTTCAACTTGTGTATAGTTTCTTGCTGATTTGACTTGCGTACCATCCATTTTACGAAATTCTTCCAGTCTAATGGTACGTGGTAATTCGATAAGTCTTTCAATTCGCAAGAAAGTAACATATGGTTCTTCCGTATGAGCTGGAAGTAGTAATTTCTCTTCTTCAGGAACATCAGGCCTATCAAAAGAAAGAACTTCACTGATAACAGACTGATAGCAAATTCCTCTTGTTTTTAGATAGACGTATCCATTGAAAGGATAACGGAATTGTTTTGAATTAATTGGGAAAGCCACACCTAAAAGGACTTGACCTTTTTTGGATATATGCGATGTAACTCCATCAATTGTATACCCTTCAGGTAAGGACCAAATTACACCCAATTTCTTTTCAACCCTTCTGAGAGCCTGATCTGCAGAAATTGGCCCTTCACTAATATCGCCTTCTTCAAGCGCCTTTGCAACAATTTCTTCCCTATCAATTTGATTGTTCTTTGAAACATCAATTAAT
The DNA here is from genome assembly GCA_902533295.1 of uncultured marine group III euryarchaeote. Lineage (GTDB taxonomy): Archaea > Thermoplasmatota > Poseidoniia > MGIII > CG-Epi1 > CG-Epi1. The sequence goes on from CACALG010000028.1 coordinate 9,621, forward strand.
TGAAGAATTTCCTTATAGTGAAAATCTTTTCTCAATGTTTTCAAATCAGCCTTCTTTAAACTACCTAGCAAGTATCCTAAATCAACAGTCTTTTCAGCTAATTCAGGCGACA
>CACALG010000029.1 GCA_902533295.1 uncultured marine group III euryarchaeote
TGCAGAGAAGGCTGGTGCTGTAGCAGTTATGGCACTAGAACGTGTTCCTGCAGATATTAGAGCTGATGGCGGTGTGGCAAGAATGTCTAACCCTACAATGATTAAAGAAATCATAGACTGTACTTCAATTCCAGTTATGGCTAAATGCCGAATTGGACATACTGCAGAAGCAAAAGTCCTTGAAGCATTAGGTGTAGATATGATTGATGAATCTGAAGTTTTAACGCCTGCTGATCCTTATTATCATGTAGTTAAGGATGAATTTACTGTACCATTTGTTTGTGGAGCTACTTCTTTGGGTGAAGCTGTTAGAAGAATCTGGGAAGGTGCAGCAATGATTCGAACAAAGGGAGAAGCTGGTACTGGAAATGTAGTTGCAGCAATGAGGCATGCCAGACTTTTACAGGCTGAGATAGCAGCAGTTCAAGCTTCTTCAAACTTAGAACCAATAGCAACTAAGATTGTTGACAAATTCTTTGTTTTAGATGATGAAGCAAAGCAAAACCTTGGTGAATCTGCAGAATATAGTGCTTTCCACAAATCTAGAAAAGAAATAGAAAGTGAAGTGCTTGACATTCTTTCAGAAATTAAGAAATTAGGAAGATTGCCTGTTGTCACATTTACTGCTGGAGGTATTGCAACTCCTGCTGATGCTGCATTGATGATGCAATTTGGAATGGATGGAATCTTTGTTGGTTCTGGAATTTTCAAATCAGATGATCCTAATACAATGGCTAAGGCTGTAGTAGAAGCAACCGCTCATTTTGACAATCCTCAATTAGTAGGTAAAGTATCTGAGGGTTTAGCTGATGCAATGGCCGGCTTAGAAGAATCTAAACTAGATACTAAAATGGCTTCACGAGGCCATTAAAGCCCATTTTGCCATATATCAAAAGCTTGATAAACAAAACTTAGAGCAAAACAAAACATAGCAATTCCACATATTTTTAGTGCCAAAAGATATCTCTCTGAGGATAGGTTAACTTGGGCCTTACTAATGAAATAAGCTAGAAGAATCTTTACGATTACAATACTAAGAATGAAAGATATTGCATATGCAAAAGGTGCAACTGGTTCTGTGTCTGCTGCAGTTGCCATCAATGGACCACCAATTAATAACCAAAAAATGTAAGCATTTGGATTTAGTAAATTTGTCAAAATTCCCTTCTTTAGAGATTTGGATAAGTCAATATCTGTGGAGTCTATATCTGGAATTTCAGGATTAAAACACTCGATTCCCATCCTTGACAAGAAAATAGCTCCGACAATTGATATTCCACAAAAGACCAGCGGTTGGTTTGCAATCCAACTTGCTAGATAAATACTGAAAAGTATTAAGGGGCCATCTGTAAAAATTGGAGCTGAAGCTGCACGCATTCCTCCTCTAAAACCACTAGTCAAAGTTTCTTTGAGTACGGTAGTTAACAATGGTCCTGGTTTAACTCCTTCAACAATACCTAGAGTGATACCGGCTAGAGCAAGACCGAGGACTAGGTCTGTTTCCATCTCCTAGTCCCTTGCTTTTCTACTAATCTATTTAGAGAATAAAGAATCTCTGTAGATGTAACCTACGGATCCAACAGACAATAATACAACAGCAATAATCATTACCATTGAAGTTACATCTGAAGAATCATCTTCTGCACTTACAGTTATCATCTTAGAAAGTTCATTCTTCTCTTCACTTTCGTCAATTATGTTTGTAGAGTCTGCCATAACATAGATTGAATGTGATCCTGCTGTTGCAGTCCAAGTTACGGAAACATTTACTCCATGCTCAATGCCGAAGCTTAGATTAGCACCATCAACGGATGCGACTCCTATTTGTGTTCCTTCTGGACCATCCAAATAGAAAGCAACATCGAATGCATCAGTAATGTTCATTCCTAATAATTTTACTGTTGCATCAAGAGTAACTGTGTCTCCTTCTGCTGGATTATTATCACTGAATGATAATTCAGAAATGAATATATCTGGTCTTTCTTTCAATGCTGGTTTGATATTATAGGATATAACATCTTCATTACCAGATGCGTCTGCTACAGTAAGAACAACATTGAAACCATCATCTGTTAGATTATCAAAGGTGTGAGATACTGTTTCACCTGAATCAGAGGTACCATCACCAAAATCCCAAGTATAGGTCAAAGCACCATTTGAATTATCTGATGAACCGCCTGCATCAAACAGTGTAGGTTCTCCTTCAAGAGCTGAATTTGATACCATTCCACCACTTTCATTGGTATATGACCAATTGAATTCTGCACTAGGATGAGTGACATCATTTACTTCTATAGTCATAATGTGAGTATCTGAATTACCTGCTGCATCTGTTGCAGTCAAAGTTACATCAAAACTACCTGGATTTGCAAATATGTGACTTACAACATCACCAGTATCTGTGCTTTCATCACCAAAGTTCCAACTGTAACTGTCAATACCTACTGCATCGCTTGAAGCGGATGCATTGAAAATAACGGTACTGAAATCTTCGTCAACATTAGAACCATCATATTCTGAGCCTTCATCATCTGTATTGGATTTTACAGTAGTTGTAAAAGTTGGTACTGGAGCCTCTCCGTCAGCGACTATGTCAACTGTTGCAGAGTCTGTTGCACCAAACCCATCTGTTACTGTTAATGTAACTGTAGCACTTTCTGAGAAAGATGCTGAGTAATCAGCCCCATTTGATGAACCCCAATTATATGTGATTCCTCCAACTGCTGAAGTTGAAGATGAACCTGAAAAATTTACAGATGAACCTGCGGCAACTACATGGCTACCATCTACATCAGTAGTTCCAGTTACATCAATAGAAGCTGAAGGACCTGGGTTCAATTTAATCATGCGCTCACCAGACATTGGAGCCATTGATTGGCCACCATTTGATGGTGCTGCATTAATGTAAACAATTCCGTCACTTGCTGCTGAGTTACTGCCTACTTCTATATCGTGAGTAGCTGTACCCGAAACTGAAGCTATCTTAGATACTGAAGGTGTGTAGTCTGCATGATATGCATAAACATATACTTCAGAACCTGTTGCAGGCTGAAGGTAGTAGGTATATCCTACTTTAGTTGCATCATACCATGTTGAGGAAGTTGCATCATACATGAAAACAGTTGCATCTCCTAACGGATTGCCGTCTGTGTCATATACACGAACTGTTTGTTTGTTTGTATCATCTAATGCTGTTAAAACTATATTTGGATCAGCCGTAGATCCAAGTGCTGTAGCAAAACCTTCTGCTTCTACTCTAACTGCATAGGAATCAGCTGTAAGTCCTGCAAATATTACATTTCCATCAGCTCCAGTATTATCAGATACAGTGTATCCTACTGCAACATCAGCCCACCATGAATCTTCTTCAGTTGCTGACATCAAATAAACAGTAGCTCCATCTACATTTTCACTACCGTCTTTTACATTAATTGTAACAGTTTCTGAACCTGATGGTGCTGCATCCATAGACACGCTAGCTAGTGGCAAGTCTGAAGGAATACTCCAGCTATCAAGGACAGATAAGTAACCAGATTTTGAATATCGAACTGAATATTCACCATTGGCTAAATCATCAAAAGAATAAGAACCGTCATCTGCACTGTTTGTGCTTTCTGTAGATCCTGTTGCTTGATTAATAATAGTTACAGATACTCCAGATGGATCTGCTGAGGAAATGAATCCAACTGCATCATTATCTGCAGCTGAGGAATCCTCAGACATGAGCCCTAACAAAGCTCCAGAAAGGAGCATTACTACGGCTAGCAAGGCTATTCGCGAATTACGCTTTTCAGTCATATTCTTATCTCCAGAGAGCAAATGCTCTCACTCGGGGTCCGCCGGACAAGAGAGGCATTTATAAAGATTGGCAACTATTTAGAGAGTCTTTTTAGACTGATTCTATCGTCTATAAAATCAATATTATGAGACAAAAATTGCTGGTTTTAATGGTGAACTTTGATTTCCTTTGGCTACCATTATTGAACGTGCATTATCTGCATTTACTACTGTAATTTTGCAATCAAAAAGATTGCTGAAGAATTCTTGTGAAGCTGTCAAAATTGATTCTTCATCAACTTTTTGGCTATACGTTTTCTGCCAATCTGGACCCAGTGATGGAATGTCTTTCAAGACCCATCTCTTCAAGAATTCTGCACCCAGTTTCTTTGATTCATTTGGAATAGAAGGCATAACTGTTGAAATTAATTGATTCAATTTGACTTGCCCACGCCCATCTGCCAATTCGCCAGCAGTACGTACTGCATCCCATTTCCATTTCGGTGCTACAATAAACACTATTTCTTCGGGTTTGTCTATTTTTGCAAGGTTGAGAATTGCTCTTGTATCTTCAAGTGTTTGTTTAACTAAATCTTCTCCTAATATTACATCAGAATTAGCTTTATGACCTTGTGGAAATGGCTGACTTAGAACGAACGCTTTCTCGCCTAGTAGAGACCAAGCTTCTTCTGCAGTATGTGGAACAATAGGTGCAATTCCTCTAGTTATAATAGACATATAATCTTGTAAAAGTTCTGCGTGTGGTTCACCCGTTCTCTGAACATACCATTTAAAATATTGAGATAATTCAAAGAATAAAAGACGAGTTGAGGTTCTAAATCTTAGTCTCTCTGAAGCTTGATGTGCCTTGTAGGAAACATCTGCCATAACTTCTCTAAACCAATCATCTACAGGATGTGAAGTGGTTCTACCTTTTCCCTTGTTTTCCTTTACAAAAGATAACCAGTTGGCTAATTTCTTTCCTGCAGTTTCTGCAAATGATATTTCCCAATTAGGATCATCTAAACCTTCACCGGCGTTACAAAGCGTAAATCTAACAACGTCTGCCCCATATTTTTCATTTAACTCCTTCATTGTGAAGAAATTACCTTTAGACTTGGACATTTTTTCACCTTCAACAAGGACCCACCCATTTACTGCGAAACCCTTAGGCCATTTGTCAGAATCAAACATTGCTGTGTGGTTAAACAAACTAAAAGAAAGGTGATTTTGTATCAAGTCTTTACCGCTAATTCTAAGATCATAGGGATACCAATAATTGAATTCGTTTCTCCAACTAAGAATATCTGCATGAGGGATATTTGTTTCTTCAGATGCTAATTTGGTATTACCTGCTCCAAAGAGTGCATCAAACAAGGATTCTGTAAGTTGATCTTCCTCTAATTCTTGTAAATAATGAGCTACAGTATAGTACGCCATGTAAATTGTTGAATCGCTTAAAGATTCAATTACCCAAGAATCATCCCAAGGCAATTTAGTTCCCAATCCTTTTTCTCTAACACAGGCCCAATTTTTTAACCATTGAAGAACATATTCAAATTGATTTCTAGATTTTTCAGGGTAAAGATTCATTTGCTTCAGTGCTTTTTCAGTTGTTGCAGTCCAATCCTCATTGGCATAAGCTAAAAACCATTGATTATCAACTATTTTAACCACACAATCCGCAAGCCATCTTGATTGAACTGGACCTGTTAATTCATAATAAACTACAGCTTGACCTTTTTCAATCAACTTATTTTTTACGATTTCTCTAGCTTCTTCAACAGGCTTTCCTGCAACAAAATCTGTTGAATCAAGCATTATTCCATTATTGAAACTGTGCATGTACAAGTCTTGCTTAGCTTTTTCCAATTTCTTTCTTTGAGTCTGATCTTTAATTCCTAATTCTTTACACAATTGAGGTGCTGGAAGTGTTCCCATTTCACCTGAATCAAGTATTGCAATCGGTTCAATGGATTTAATAAAATCATAATCCAAACCCCATTCTTTACAATCTGATTCTGAACTTTGTAGATCTATTAATCCTTGAAAGTCATCAGGTGAATCACTGGGGACTGAAGTTACAATCCCTGAACCTATTGAAGCATCACAAAATTTAGAAGGGAGAACGATTACTTCACTATTTATCTGGGGTGCAATATACTTTTTACCTACTAAATCACTACCATTTACTTCACCTAATTCCTTAACATTGTGACCCTGTAAAGTCAATTTAAAAGGCATTTCCTTAGACATAATCCAGGTTTCATCACCAACTTTTGCTTTAGTGTAAGTGCCATTACCATCAACCCATATGTTTGTTTGGCCAAACACTGTTTCGGGACGTAGCGTTGCTGCTACGAGATAATCATCATCACCTTTGAACTTCAAAAGTGTGTATTCTTGTGGTGTTTCTCCTTCCCCTGAAAGGCGATCGTGATCTCCGACTACGGTCTCCCTCTTAGGACACCAAACTACGGGAAAACTACCTTTGATTAAGTAATCATTTTTCAATAATTGATTGAATTGCCAACGAATGAATCTATCATACGGTGGGTTCAGACTAGTTGTGATGAAACTACGACGCCAATCAATTGACGAACCAAAAATTTTCAAATCTTCAATCGCTTTATCTGGAAAATATTTTGTCCATTCTTCTGGTTCTGAAAACTTTTTGATTAATGAATCGCTTAAACCCATCTGCTTCAAAGCACTAATCTGAGTCTTTTCTCCTTCCTTAACTCTCTGAGCTGCAGCTACAATAGGAGTTCCAGTACAATGAAAAGCAAAGGGGAAAAGAACATTCTTATCTTTCATCCTTTGATATCTAGAAACCATATCTGCTCTAAGATAAGTGAAGGCATGGCCTAAGTGCAAATATCCATTCATGTAGGGATACGGACAGTTGACAAAGTACTTCTCTTGACCGTCCTTAGGTTCTGATTCAAAAACCTTGGCTTCTTCCCATTTTTTTTGCCACTTTGACTCTAACGCCTTTGAATTCACAAGCCGCGAGAAGAGGGAGCATTAAAAACTTAGACAAAATAGCTAGCAGGATTCAAAAATAGGGGAAAAAACGCTAAAAGTGACGAATAGTAATTATAGGACCATTCAATCCGTGGCGAACGATGATACGTTTTGGGCCGGCAGGAATTCCTCTTTCCTGCAAAGGAAGAACCATTAGAGACGGGATTGAAGATATCCACGCACTGGGTTTACACTGCATGGAAATACAACTTGTCAGAGGGAAATACGTCGATGAAATTGATGATTTTGAAGAATTGGGTGGAATCGCTCAGTCTCTAGACATTCATATGGCAATTCACGCACCATACTACATGGATTTTCTAGGGAATGGCTACATGCGAAACAAATCAAGAAAGTTCCTTGAGTTTGCTGGTGAAGTAGGAAACAAATTGGGTGCTCGAACTGTAGTTACTCATATTGGACCTTATCATGGAATATCATCTAGAGAAGCAATAGAGAGATTGGTTCCTGTATTCAGAGAAATAAGAAATTATTATCTTGAAAACAATTACAGCCCGCAAATTGCAATTGAATTATCTGGAAAACCAGACTTATTTGGAAGTATAAGAGAAATTACTGAATTGTGTCACCGAGTCAGAGGAGTAATTCCTGTAATTAATTGGCCTCATCTTCATGCAAGAGGCAATAGGTGGCTTAACGATCGTGACAGTTTCAAGAGAGTTTTTGATTATCTGGAAGCTACTTTGGGATTAGACAAATATTACATGCACTTTTCTGGAGTTGAATTCGATGTTGAAGGAAATGAGAGACACTATTCTCCAATAAAGAAAGGTGAAATTAAATTCGAATATCTAGCAGAAACTATTCTTGAAAATAATCTGAACGTAATTGTTATTTCTGATTCACCGTTGATGGAACACGATGCAATGTACATGAAATTGATAACCGAAAGGGTACAATCAAGACGTATGGAAAGAATTGCAAGGCGTGAAGCTTCAGAAAAAATTAAAGAATCTCGAAAAGCAGCTGCAGAAGCTGAAAGTTAGAGATAAATAACACCTGACTTTACTGAGCTTTAGATGAATTATAACCCTAGTATGCCATTGAACCAAGAAGCAGGACAGATGTACACTTCTGATAAGAGTAAAACTGTTGCGGGAATTTTGGGTATTTTAGTTGGTAGTTTGGGAGTACATAGAATGTATATGGGATATATTGGAATTGGAGTATTACAACTGGTTCTCACACTCTTCACTTTAGGTATGGCTGGTTTATGGGGATTTATTGAAGGTGTTCTAATTTTAGTCCAAGATGATTGGACAGATGCCCATGGAAGATTGTTGAAAGGTAATGAGAAAGGCCAAGATGCATATTATCAGAATATTGCTGATCAATTAAAAACACCTGCTGGTAATAGTAACAAATTTAGAGAACTACAAGAATTAAATGAGTTGAAAAAGAAAGGAATTATTACTCAAGAAGAATTCGATATTCAAAAAAGAAGAATATTGTAGTTAGGTCTGCTTTTCTAAAGCAGTACTTTTTGTATTGCCCTAATATAGCTTATTTATGAACAAATACGCCTCACTCGCGTTAGCTATACTCCTGATATTTACCGGGTGTCTCGGAGGATCTGATGAAAAAACTGTTGAACCTGTGGGTGAAACTGACCTAGAAAGTCTGGAAAATGACGTTAATCTTCTGAATTCAAGATTGGATGCTGAAGAAGCTAAACTGGCTTTACTGGAAGACAGAGTCAATGGATGGACTGACGCTCCAGATGCACTTGAGGCCTTAGGATGCAGAGAAAATGAAATTGCTAGATACACTGGGGATGAATGGTTGTGCTCAGAAGATCGCTATGCTACAGAAGATGAAGTATGGAATATAGTGTCTGATGATTTTGATAATATCAATAGTGAACTGGAATACGCATGGTATTTCCTAAATTCATTACAGAATGATACAGTAGAGCTTCAAGAAGATGTATGGGACACAAATGATGAAATGGAGAATGCAGTATACGAATTACAGGAAGATATCTATGAATTGAATGATACCATTTCATACATATCTTATGAAATAGATGATTTGAATTCACAAGTTGAGGAGATATGGGGTGTTATTTACGATATGCAATCTGAAATGGATAATATGACTAATGAAATGCAAGAAATGCAGGAACGTATTAACGAATTAGAAAATTTAACTTCATGTCGATTAGTTCCTTACGGTGATTGCGCTGGAGCTCAATTAAACGACACAGATTTATCAGGGATGGATTTACTGGGGATAAATTTTAGAGGGGCTAATTTAATCAGAGCGAATCTTACTGATACTATACTTGTGCGCTCTGACTTGTCTTTTGCAACGGTTGTATATGCAAATCTAACTAATGCATACCTCTACATGTCTGATATGGTTGGCACAAACTTCGC
>CACALG010000030.1 GCA_902533295.1 uncultured marine group III euryarchaeote
GAAGAACATAGTAAATCGCCAAGAAAGTCCCAAGTAACGCTTCACCAACAATACATCCTGTCGCAATCATATATGTGTTTAACAACCTCATAGTTCTCTCTTTCTCAGTAAGGCCTTCTTTTTCCACAGAAACGTCTAAGAATTTAGCTTCCCAATAATCTCTCAAACCACCACCAACAACCATTGGTAGCGTTATAATCATAGGGAGATACATTCCCAAACCAAAAGCCGTCCCCATCCCCGTTAGTAGTTCCATAAATACACCAATCACGACTCCAACAATTAATAGATCATATGGGGTTTGCCCGCCCAACATAATCTGGGCAAATGCAGCAAATGCATTTGCTTGAGGTGCATACAAAATCAAATCACCTTTTGCAAGAGCTAAAGAGAGAAGTCCGGCAAATAAAGCGGCAACAATAGTTCCAGGCACAATTCCAACTAATTCAGTTTTCATGATGTGCATTGGTCTATTACCAACATACAAACCAGGTTTGTAATCTCCGATTACAGTCCCAGACATAGAAATGGCCCCTCCAAAAACAGTAGTGCCCACAAGAGCTAAGATAGCTGTATCACTTTCATTTAACCCAATAGCTTTGAAGATTAGAACCAACATCAAAAGTACGATGAAACTAGTTCCAGATACAGGTTCGATGCTTGTTTCCCCCATAACTTTTACAGCAATAGCACCCAAAGCGAAAGTTGTCAAGCACAGCACTAGTGAGAAAATGAAAGATGCGAAAAAACCAAATTGCGTAGAAAAAGTTAACGTGATTCCTATCAACGATACAATCAATAAAACAGGAATGTGACTGATAGGCCATTCATACCATCCCTTTCCTTCTATGTAATCTCTTCTAGCGGCGTCATCACCTTCACCCGTAAAAACATCAATAACGTCTGCAGCAGTAGTCCTGAAAACAGGAGCCATTTTTAGTAATCCAGTAATTCCACCACCTAAGATAGCCCCAATAGCCATCGGTCTTGCTACGTAACTGTAAGAATAGATAGAAGCCACAGGTTCAAATTGGGCAACCGATTGAAAGTTCCCAGTTATAGGATAATAGAATGGATATCCTTCTCCACCTCCTGCAGTATAAGCAAGAGGAGTAACTACAAACCATGTGAAAAAAGTCCCTAGACTAACTAAGAGTGCAACACGGAACCTCATGAACCACCCGATTGCCCCCATCATGGGCGTCAGTTCAAATCCTAACCAAGTATAGTTGGTCAATTTATGATCCATTGGAACCATCAAATCGACTCCATCATACCAATCAACACCTTCAGAAATAGAAGCTAAAACAGATTGTTTGACTTCATCTCCAGCAGCATCCTTGGTGCCAGTTCCCAATATAGGCCAATCTCTCAAAAAGGTAAAGAACATAACAACAGCAGTAGAAAGTCCTACTAGGCGAATGGAATGCATTGCACTATCCATCCCACCTTCTTTAGATGTTTCTCCTGCAATATCCATCAGTTTGATGTTCGCTTCAAAACCAGGAAGTGGTAGGGGATCTTCAACTAGCCAAACTCTTCTGAAAATAATAAAATATAAACACCCTAAAAACCCACCTAAAATTGAAGCAACCATTGCTACACCGGCTAGGGCCCAAGAATCAGGCAATAACAAAGACGAATCAACAAGGTAATTTCCTCCAGCCAATTCATACTTAGGGGAATAAGCGAGTAAATAGATTGCAGGATAAGTAAAAACAAATCCTGTACATACCATAGAAGCCCCGGTTGATGCTGAAGCAGACAAATTTACTTCACCAGGAGACCACCTTAATGCCATAGCAGAGAGATATGCAACGTACCAAGATCCAGAAACAATCATTCCTACTTTTAGGCCTACATACTGATTGATAATCGCAAAAACAATACCAATAACTAATCCAAGTAACATTTGGTTCCATTTCCATTTGGTTGATCCGAAACCATCTTTTCGATTCTTCTCCTCTAAATATTCTTCTAAAACTTCAGTGTTGAAATTAGCATACATTTCAGTATCAAAGTAATCTAAGGTTCCCTTTTCAATCGCTTTCAAACCCCCAGGGGTTGGAGTTTGGCGATATGCAGAAGTCCTCACTTTACTCATAATCAGCATCTCCACGAACCCAGTAGGGTATTATACTGATTGTGTATAATTTCACAGTAGGAACCTTTAAAGAATGGTCACAAGTCCAAAAGTAGATGCAGGTATTCTTTAGGAGCATACTGGCCGCAGCACTGTTGGGAGTAATTTTACTCTCACAACCGACTCAGGCTGAAGAATCTACCGATTTCAATACTTTAGATTTATATTTCTATGGTGATTTAGATAATGGCGACGGAAATGTCTCCACACTTAGACCCCTATCTGATACAGATACACAAAGCGATTGTCCACAGAGCGCCAATAGACTTTCTTGGCCTGGCCAAGATAGACAATGGGAAACAGTGGGTAGTTGGATTACAAATTTAGACACGCCTGGAGAAATCGCATCAGGAGACTACACACTCACACTATGGGCAAATTCCACTCAAGGTACAGTTGAAAACGTGCAATTTAGAATTTCGATTTCTGTTGGAGGCGGCGGAGCAGCTACAGTAGCAACATCCCAATCAAAAACAATAACAGATTCCAGTGAAGTGGCAACAAGATTTGATATTTCCTTTGATTTAACTAACGAATCATTTAATCAAGGAAATGAAGAAAACGATGACTTAGAGATTCAATTAGAATATTCTGGAGGAGAAGATGGTGAACCTCCACTTACAGGAGGCACATCAACTGAACAAATAGTCGTCTTGACATCCAGTGCTGAACACCCGTCTGGAATCGGCAATCTTTCAATAAATCATTACAGAGCTTGGTTTTCTGATATAACAGTCGAAGAATTCTCAGAGCGCGTATTTGTTAAGACAATTGTAGAGAGTGCATTTGGAAAATCTGATATAGATTCTAGTGAGTGGACACTAGGAGTTTACGGACAAGCATCAGGTAATCAAGGATTAACTGCAGATTTCAATATGAAATCTTCACAAAATGACACATATGAAGTATCGTTCTACTGGTATTATAACAAAGATAATGCCATTAGTGACACATACAATTTCTACATACAAGTAATAGATATTCAAAGCAATTCATGGGAAGTCGTATCAGATGAAGATTTGTATTTGGTAATTCATGGTTTTGAAATAGATAATTATGTTTTATCAGAAGATGTGAGACTTAACAATCAAACAGGTACATCCACAGTCAAGGCAGGCAGTTCTTTCACACTAGACATAACTGTTTCAGCACAAGGAGATCCTCTAATTAATTACAATCCAATTCCAGTCTCTATTATTTTAGTAGATGGGGGAAGTGAGATTGTTCTTTATGAGACGGCAGTATTTGCAAACCCTGGAGCAACGGCAAAGACCTCATTCCGTTACACATTCGATAAAGAAGGAGAATACCTAATCAAAGTAGTTATCGATAGAGGGAATTTAGTATTTGAATCTGATGAAACAAATAACGTTGCAGAATTTACAATACAAGTCACCGAACCGGAAAAAGATAACCCGGTCCAATCATTGATAGATGGACTCACTGGAGGAGGTACAGCATCTACATTGGCTATATTGGCAGCAGTATCTATTTTATTGGCAGTTGTTTACTTAAGAAGAACAGGAGAACCTGATTTCGAATGGGAGGAAGATGACGAATTCTGAAATGGAAATCCGCGGTTACAAACCCGCAGATGAAACATATTATGAATACAAAGACGAGGAAGAAACTCCTCGCGGCGTGCATTATGATAAGGTCCATGATGAAGACATAGATCCTTCCACAATAGGTCGATATGCGGAAACTAAGGATTTCAAACATTGGCCTTTCAAAGTTGGAAATGCTATGACTCAAAATGTACCTGATGACGTTCAACACACAGTCGATACTGGCGGCAGTGCAGGTTATGCAACCATGGATGATTTCATGAAGGAAGATAGCGCTAAGGAACAGGCTTGGGTTGAAAGAGAGAACGAAAGCGTTCTTTCACTTGCAATCAATAATTGGTTTGGTTTGAAAGGCTATATTATGTCATTCTTTCCAGAGAAGAAATCTTAACTTTTCTTAACCAATCAAATTCATGAGGATCTTCCCATATAGGTTCTAGAGTAGCTAGAAATTCGTTGAATTCACTAGCCATCTCTAATCCCATCCTCTGTAATCGAAACCAATGCTTCATTTTCAGGTAAGTGAGGAGAATCAACAAGCCTGCAAACACGTTTACCAGCTTTTCCTCTTCTCAAGTATATTCTGAATTTTGAAGTGTGCCCAACAATATTTCCTCCAATAGGTTTTGTAGGATCTCCAAAGAATGCGGCAGGATTCGAAGAAACTTGATTCGTAACTACAACAGCAGCATTATTCAAATCACCAAACGAAGCCAATTCCGTCATATGGGCATTAATCTTTCCTTGTCTATCTGCAAGAGTGCCTCTTCCAATATATTCGGCCCTAAATGCTCCAGTTAAAGAATCAACAGCTAACATTTTGATAGGGCGTTCTTTTGCAAGTTTAGTCACTTTCTTAACCATTAACATTTGTTGATGGGAATTATATGCGCGACCAACGTGAATTTTACTCAAAACTTCGTCAGGATCTAATTCTAAGGCCTTTGCCATAGAAATTATTCTTTCCGGTCTGAATGTGTTTTCAGTGTCAATAATTGCGACTTCACCATCTAAACCACCTTGTTCAATAGGTAAAGTAGCATTTACGGCAAGTTGCAATATAAATTGGGTTTTTCCTGAACCATATTGACCATAAAACTCGGTGATTGATTGCGTTTCAACGCCCCCACCTAGTAACTCATCGAAGGTAGTAGAGCTAGTTGTGAGTTTTTCCACAGTTGCTCTTTTTTCCATCAATTCTGTTCCTGTAAGGAAAGAGCCGATATTGGCGTTCTTACTAGCTTCTTGTATAAATTTAGCACAGGAATCTACCCCAATGCCAGTTGCATCGGATAGTTGTCCCGGAGATTGTGTTCCAATCTCTTCTATTGTGCTTAATCCTGCTTCTCTAAATTTCTCAGCGACAGCAGGTCCTACCCCACTCAAATCTTCTATATTTTTTATTTTTACTTCACTCATTTTTATGCCTCCTTATAGTGGTTAAATCTAGGTTGGAAAATTAGTCCTTGATCCGTTAAAGAATCAAGAATTTCATCAAGCATAGGACCATCTATACCCTCCATTGATATTGCAATACCTAGATCATCGTAATAAATTCCGTCACCTTCGTCCATTTTCTTAATTAAAGCTAAAACTTTTGCTTCATTGTCATCACTAGCTGCAGTTCGAGGCTTCTCATCGGAGGTTTCCTCCTCCTTAACTTCTTCAGCTACTTCTTTGACTTCAGTTTCTGGTTCTGCTGTTTTAGCTGGTTCAAATTCCCCAGTAAAATTAGTTGTTTCAGGTGCAGCCACATCACTGCCTGCTAAACGGGTAAGACAATCATACAGGAGAGCCTGGTAATTTTCTACAGCAACTGTAGGATAGAAATCTTTAGACAGTTCTAATCCATCCATTTCTCTCCTTGTTAGATTTGCTTCTTTCAAAGCGCCATCATCATTGCCAAAGGCTTTGTTAGCATTAATTCGAGTATTTAGTTTATCACAGGCTTTGATAGCCCAGTGACTAATTTCATCCATTGATACAGCTCTGATACTTTCAGGTTGTACACTAACATATGTTCTTTCACTATCTTCTGGTGTTCTTGCTCTAACTTTACCAACGCATAATACAGGTACACCTGCTTCTAATTTAGAAAGAGCCATGGCACCTTCAGGATTGTACTGCCCAGCTTGTAAATAGTAGAAATCACCATTTGGATCAATTACTCTTGCAGTATAGAATGGATCCTCTTCAGTTCCTCTATTTTCTAATTGGTCTAATACTCCACCTATCAGTACACGAGATAGTTTAGCTCCAATTTCTGAGATTAAGTAGGTTGGAGAATATTCGCGGTCTTCTACATGCTTTTCAATAGCTGCAGAAAGTTCTTTAGCTAATACCAAAACGCCAGGTTCTCTTCTTTGAACCATTTAGCCCTCCAATGCAGCTAGGAATTGTCTTGCGACACTTGGTACATCCAATTCGGCTGCAGCTTCACAGCTTCTAGCAAAGAAAGATAAACCATATTCATCAGATCTTGCAAATCCTCTTAATTTCAGAGGTTTTAACAATAAAGCATCTTCGATTTCTTCTACCAATGCTTCAGGTCCAAAGTTTTCTTTAACAAATTCTAAACATGAATTTAAATCTCTTCCTAAAACTTGTTCTGTGATTTCACGGTTTAAGTAAGCAGTACACGAGCCAGATCCATCATCAAAAATCATTTTTATTCTGAGATCAGGATCTGCGTTTTTGCGGTCATCTCCATTACGAACTAAGCGATTAGTATCCTTGTCTCTGAAAATTAATCCACTACCTTCTCTGATATTGAAAACATGACCTTCTACTACGGCGTCAGAAGCTCCATTGCGTTCGTCTAGTTGTGCTAAAGAATATTGCACTCCGTTTTCATATTCTTGTAGTGATGGTAAATCATCATCATCAATTTCAGTAAATTTAGTATATTCACCGAATTGTAAATCAGGCCCATTGAATTCTTTTACATATCCATTTTCAATCTTGTAACCTTTACCTGCGATAATATTGTGGTCTTCCCAAGAGGTAAATCTACATGTACCTGTCTTGTCACCTACAGTTCCACCAAAAATTGTTTTGGCTTCACCTTTAACGTTAATTGAGCGCGTTTCGACATCAATTACGCGTAGTTTAACAGTCACGTTATTCATTCCTGGTTTTAGGTTGACCAATTCAACTTCTTCCCCAGCCTGGTTCATAGTGGCTTTAGCAGCTCCAAGGTCCAATTTCTCTAATTCCTCATCTTGTATTTTTCTCATAGAGCCTTCATTGATATTGAGTGTAATCCTGTCATTCCAGCTTTTTGAGTAAGCGTTAAGAACTTCAACAACGTCACCATTCTCAAAGTCACATTGATCACTCCAGTATGAGTATCTCATGCGCATAGTAGAATCACCCACTTCACCTTCAAAGAGGACTTTTTGTGCACCTTCTTTTGTTGTTATTTCCTTTCTATATACAGACAGAATCTTTGCTTTGAATTGAACATTATTTTCACCAGGTCCAACTTGTGCTAGAAGCTTTTCGGCTCCCATTTCCAAGGCCCCAGGATTTCCATAATGTTTTCTTACAATAGATTCTTTGGCAGTTGCCAAGTCAATTCCATATTCCTCCACGTATCGTTTCAATTCAGTTACGATTACGCTGCGTTCTAGCTTATCGCCGATAGCTTTCACTATATCGTCGATGTGTGTTTCAAAATCCGTTTCGTTCGTGTTCATGCTTGTAGTCCTTTTTTTTTTCGATTCGCTGACAAGTTCGAATCTATCCATTACTCCTAAACAGGGTATATATACTTATGGGTTTTACTCCTTTTCCCCCTATTAGGTTATAATCCTATTATGGGTTTTTAGGGGCTTAGGGAAGCATTATAACGTCCCCTTTTGTCGCGAAGATAGGTAGATAATTTGAAAGTAGATGAGTTAACACCAAGGACAGGCCGCGTGAATATGCCGGTCAAAGTCTTGAGCTTGGAAGAACCACGTGCTATGGATAATGGCACGATGATCTGTGAAGGTCTAGTTGGTGATGAAACAGGAACAGTCATCATGAGTTTTTGGAATGATGAATGTGAAGAAGTCAATAATGGCATGACAATAGATTTGAAAGATGCTAGAGCAAATTTAGTCAGAGGCCATATGAGAATTAGTTTAGGTAAGAAAGGAAGCATGAAAGAAGCAGATACACCTTTGGAAACAGTAAAGGAAAGTGTAAATCTTTCAGATTTAGAATATGTGTGATCTGGAACTAGTATTTCGTCACCTGATTTCAATGATAAAGCACGTAATACTGTGTTAACTCCTGATGTTGCATTTGGTACAAAGACCATTCCTTCTTTATCTGCATTAATAAAATCTGCAAGGGTTTGTATCGATTCGGCCCACAGCTGCTTAGATGTAATGTCAAAGAAATGAACTGGGTCGCTCTCTAATTCTGTCCTTAACTTAAATTGATGGTCAAGAACTTCTTTTGGACATGCGCCAAATGAACCATGATTGAGAAAAATTGTTTCTGGATTTAAATCCCAATATTTTGATAATTTACTTCGTTTTGGATGCTTCAGCATTTTAGCGCATTTTTGTGAAACGTCTCATTGTTTTTTTGATTGGTTCCCGCGTGTCTTCGGAAATGAAACCTTCTTCGATTTTTGAATCTAAAAATTCCACTGCATTATCAACTGATTCTCTGGCGCCTTTAGCAACTAATGAGGCCATGAATGGTTCTGCTAATTTATCTAAAACGCCTGCTTCGAGAACTATTTCTCTTAAGAAGAATAACAATTCGGTTCTCTTCCCCTCATTTAGCATTGCTTTTGGTTTATTTCGCTTTTGAGGTTTCTTATCTT
>CACALG010000031.1 GCA_902533295.1 uncultured marine group III euryarchaeote
GATTAACATTGGTAGTGACCTTTTTTGCTCTGAAGACCTATGGTTCTGAAATAGGTCTACAATTAAAGAATAGTAATTCAGCAAAGACAGATTCAGACCAGGAGAATGTGACTAATGTTTACAATATTTCTGATAGCATTATAAACCGCAGTAAAATAGGAAATGTTGAAGAGGAGGAAGAATAAGTGGCATCTAAACGAAAACGTAAGCTGGAAATGAAAGCAGCCCATGAAGCGAATGCAAAGATGACAGCACGACGTGAAGCCTTCAGTGATAACTTATGGAAATTTGGCCTACCTATTGCTGTAGTTTTACTTCTTATCTTTTTAGCAGTTTTGGTAATTTATGAACCTGGACCAGGAAGAGCAGAAGCATGGGAATTGGAAGAAGCTGAAACAGGGACAGTCTACAAATCAAGTGATTATTTCAATAATGGTAAATTAACGTTTATAGAATTTTTCCATACTGAATGTGGGCATTGCCAGCAGCAGACTGAACCATTGAAAGAAATTTATTCTAATTTTTCAGGTGAAATTGATATGTTTTCTATTGGAGGTTACAAATTAGGAAGCAATAAAGTAGATAGCAAAAATGACATTCAGCAATTTAAATTCCAGTACACTTTGAATTGGCCTCATTTGTATGATACAAATGGAGAATTGATGCGAGATTATGGTTTCAATTCATATCCTTCTATGGTACTCATTAAAAATGGTGAAATTGTATACGAACATAGCGGCCAAGTATCATATGATGAGCTTTCCAAAGAAATTGAAAAACACAAGTAAAGAGAATAAATAATGTATTTCAAATCACAGTTGGTAGTAATAGTTACGTTCTTATTTTTGTCAACAGGTTGTCTTGATTCTTTGGATGATTCAATGTCTGGAGGTTTTTGGGGAGATGATTGTAGTGAGGAAGTATCAGACTGTCCTGAAAATCCGGCACCAGCATTTGTTTTGATAGATCAACATGGTGAAACAGTAAATTTATCTCAATTTGAAGGAAAAATCGTCGTTATGACTTTTGTTTACACACATTGTCCTGACGTTTGTCCTGCCCTAACTTATCAAATGAAGAAATTAGCAGATGAACTTGGAGATGACTATGGAGAATCTGTTGTATTTCTAAGTGTAACCGTTGATCCTCCAAGAGACACTCCTGAAAGATTAGCTACTTTCTCTGAAGGGTACAATGCATCTTGGCAGTTTCTAACTGTTAATTCAACGTTTCCCGAAAATCATATGTCTGCTATGTGGTCTGATTACAAAGTTCAAGTTTTAATTGATGAAGAAGCTTGTTCAGGACAAGGACACTATATGGAGGGTTATGACGGATGTCATTGTAATCCAGGATACATGCATGGCAATGGAACCTTTGGAAAAGATGAGTGCATTGCAGATCCTAATTATCCAGTTTCAAATTTGACATTCGAACAAGGAAGTATTGAATATGAGATAATTCAAGCACTTGACGCATGGTCTTTAGCAAATGCAAATGGTTTAGCAAATGAAGAGGATGCAATGGATATCTTGGATACTTATCTTTCCCAAATTTTTGGACCATATTGGAATATTGAAGATCTTAGTGGTACAAAGCACAAATCTACAGATTATTACAAATCAAATCTTACATTGCTCGAGTTTTTCCATACTGATTGCCCAGCTTGTAATACACAAATTCCTGCTTTGGAAGAATTCCATTCTAATTATTCTTCTGATATCAATATAATTTCAGTAGGAGGCTATAATTTACACGGGGAGAAAGATAATCTAAGCGATATTCAAAATTTTGTTTCAGAACATAATGTTTCTTGGACTTATCTATACGACGAAGAAGCTTCCCTTATCTCTTCTTTTTTTGAGGAGATAGGTTACCCTAGCTGGGTTCTTTTAGAGGGTGATATTGAAACAGGTGAGGCTCAAATAGTTAGTACTTCAAAAGGCACTAAATCTTACGATAGTTTAGTTGATATGGTTACAAATTATACTACAACTCAGAATGTAACACAACAAATGGACGGCATCCTTGAAAGCATGTATCATTGGAGATTAGATCATATTACTGATAGCGAGATGCTTCAAATTATCATCTCAACATTAAATTATCAATATGGTGAAGAAGAAGTAGAAATTTATGGAGTAAATCACTCTTCAAGACTTTATATCATAGATCAAAACAGCAATATCCGTGTTCTTTGGAGAGGTACAGAATGGACTTACGCTTCTATCTATCACGATATTCAACTTTTACTCTAGTAAGAGCCAAATACCCGTTTTTCCAGTTAGCAATATGACCCTACTAGGATTTGGTGATGAAAATTTAGTTTTTTTTGACTTTAAATTTAGTTATATGCACATCATAGCTTCTTTCATTTCAGCATTTATTGGAATAGTTATGACACAATCTGGCTTTGATAAGATATTTAATTGGGAAGGTGAATTGGACTTCATAACCGAAAAATTTTCTAAGACTCCATTAGCTAATTTTTCAGCATTTGGTTTAATCCAAGTTACTATATTTGAAATCCTTTCAGGCTTACTATCCTTATTTGGAGGAATCAGGATATTATTCTATAATGAAACATCATATGGAATAATGGGCCTTATCTTAGCAGCTATTTCACTTTGTATATTGATGCTTGGTCAAAGGATATCAAAAGATTATGAAGGTGCAGCAGTATTAGTTCCTTATTTCCTTTTGACAATGTTTGGATTATTTATCTATATTTCTTAGAAACCACAAAGAGTTTTCCAATCATCTACAGCTCCAGGAGTTGTTAATCCTACGGCTAAAAACAATACAATCAAGAAGAATAAAGGAACTGCAGCAGTTCTATTGACCAAAGGCGGATCCCAAGTCATATGCATAAAGAAGGAGCCAATGAACCAGCATTTAATGAGTGCCACACCGAATAAAATACCCATAGTAACCCAGAAAGAGAACTCCTGCAAAATTGCTCCCACTTCCAAAATAGTCCAAAAGACTAGCCATACAAATATTCTGATGAAAGCACTTTCTGGATTTTTAGTTTCACCAAAAGTTACCCATCCAGGGAAAGAGTGGTCATGGTGTTCGTCATGTGCGTGTTCTGAATTTGTTTCTTCACTCATTTTTTACCTCAATACAAATAGAAGAATGGGAATACGAAAACCCATACTAAGTCCACGTAGTGCCAATACAAACCGAATAATTCGATTGTATCATGATATTCTTCATTATAACCATCTTTGTTTGCTTTTGCAATTAAATAAACTAGAGCAATAAGCCCCACGAAAACGTGAGCACCATGTGTTCCAGTAGTAATATAGAAAGTACTCCCCTCTAAACCACTATCAATCCAAAATCCATCAGCATATTTTGGAGCAATACAATGCTCTTCAATTTGCTGTCCATCAATTAGATTACAACCATAATGTTCTTCATCCCAGAAATTATAGTTCTTCATTTCGTTCCATTCCCATATTTTTAATACCAAAAACATGGCCCCTAGAACAAATGTGGCCATCAGATACCTTGTAGTAGCTTTTGGATTATTGTTTTTAGCAGCATAGAGTGCCAAAACCACAGTTAAACTACTTAATAGTAAAGCAAAAGTATTGATAACACCAAAAATTAAGTGACTTCGAATTACGTCAGCTGCAGGAACCCAACATAGTTCAAACATTTCACCACAATATATACCATGTTCATAATCAGGAACTGCAGCGCGATATCTTAGATAGGCACTCAAGAGAGTACTGAAAACCATCACTTCAGTCAGTAGGAAAATCCACATACCAAATTTTCGAGTACTGATACTTGACCAGAAATCATGGTAAGCTTCTATATCTTCTCCTTCTTCAGAATCTTGATCCCAATAATCTTGTACCCATAAGAAAAATCCAGTTAATAATCCAGCAAGACCCAAGAAGAAAACAAACCAATAACCAGAATCGCCGGCGCCTTCGTTTCCTGCTGTAGCCATTACAAGGCCAATAAACATAATTGCAGAACCTATACAGAATACGAATGGTGCTATGCTTCCATGATGTTCATGTTCATCGTGCCCGTCACTCAATGTCCTTCCTCCTCAGCAACTTTCAATGTTGGAATCTCTACAAAGCTATTATGTGGTGGTGGGGAGGATGTTGCCCATTCAAGTGACCAACCATCCCATGGATTATCACCGGCATCTTCACCTTTTTTGTAAGAATAAAATACATTGTACACGAATATCAATTGAACAAGCCCGAATAAAATAGCTGTAATAGAAATAAATTCGTTTAATTCTGTAAATTCAGCATCATAGGTAGCATATCTTCGAGGCATTCCTTCGATACCTACATTGTGCATAGGATAGAATGCAGCATTGAAGAAAATGAACGACGTTGCAAAATGAAGTAATCCTAATTTTTCATTCATCATTTTTCCAGTCATCTTAGGATACCAGTAGTAAACTCCAGCAATGAAAGAAAATATAGTTCCTCCCACTAGTACATAGTGGAAGTGAGCAACAACGAAGTATCCGTCATGTAATGCAACATCCACCGGAATTGATGCGAGAATAATTCCAGTAATACCACCTATTGTAAAGGTAATAACAGTACCTAAGGCAAATATCATTGGAGTTTTTAGAACAATAGATCCACCAGTCATGGTTGCTAACCAATTGAAAATTTTAATTCCAGTCGGCACTGCGACCAGCATAGTCGTCAGCATAACTATGAATCTGAATAGAGGATCAGCCCCAGTTGTAAACATGTGGTGTCCATAAACAATAAAGGAAATAACTCCAATTGTTGCCATAGCATAAACCATCGAAGTATATCCAAAGATAGGTCTTCTGGAGAAAGTAGATATAATCTCAGAAAGAACACCAAAAGCAGGTAAAATAACGATGTAGACCTCAGGATGTCCAAAGTACCAGAATAAGTGTTGCCACAATATAGGATCACCTCCTGCTTCGACATCAAAATATAGTGTGCCAAATGTCCTGTCAGCCATTAACAAAATAAGAGCAACAGTGAATACAGGAATAGATAGTAACAATAGGAAAACAGTTACAAAAATAGACCATGCGAAAAGTGGCATTCTCATCAAAGTCATTCCAGGCGCTCTCATCCGTAGCATCGTTGTCAAGAAATTTATTGCAGTCAAGGTCGACGATGCACCAAGCATAATCTGTCCAGCAACCCAGAAATCAGTTCCTGGTGTCGTTGCAGTGTCG
Source organism: uncultured marine group III euryarchaeote (assembly GCA_902533295.1). Lineage (GTDB taxonomy): Archaea > Thermoplasmatota > Poseidoniia > MGIII > CG-Epi1 > CG-Epi1. The sequence goes on from CACALG010000031.1 coordinate 5,210, forward strand.
CCAGATGAATAAGGAGTGTATCCAGTCCATCCAACATCTCCTGCCCCTCCTGTAAAGTAACCCATATAGATTACAATACCTCCAGTTGGAAGTAGCCAATAACTCAATGCATTAAGCCGTGGGAATGCTAAATCTCTTGCACCAAGTTGTAATGGGATTAGATAATTTGCAAATCCAAAAATAATAGGCATAGCTGCCAAGAAAATCATGGTTGTCCCATGCATAGTAAATGTAGAATTGTATTCTTCATAAGTTAAGAAATCATTATCAGATTCAAAGAGCTGTAATCTAATCAATAATCCTAGAACTCCTCCAATAAAGAAGAAAGCAAAACCAGTAACAATGTAAAGAGTTCCAATATATTTGTGATCAGTAGTTGTTAACCAAGGATAGGCAGCATCCCAATAATCCTTCATTACATCTTCGAAAGATTGATCATTTACAACCATTCTATTTCCAACAACAACAGCGCTTAGAGTCAATAGTAGAACTGTGAAAGCATATACCATTTTTTGAGGCATTGACATTTCTTCTTCTTCAACTACAATCTTAGCATTTACTCCAGCAACTTTGAATTCTGCTTTATTCCAGTAATCACCACCAGCACCATTAGAACTGCCTGCATTTCCATTGACAGAGTTTCCGTAAACTGTGAAAACAGCAACTTTGGAATCACTTTCAGGTGCAATCCAATTAAACGACCATTCTCTTTGGCCATTTCCGTATGCATTATGTGTAAGATGGTTTTGTCCTTCCGGAACTTGCGTAGTGTTATCTACAGATTCAAGTGTTCCATAACTTGCTGCAATAAAGAATCCACCTTGGTTACCTCCTTCTAGAGGTTCAGGCCCTCCAGATATTTTCAAAGTGAATGTATACACTTGACTTACATTATAATTTTCAGGTAATTCAGTTAGATTGATGACTACATCACTTGCCATAATACCATCGGTGTGACAGGTACAACCATTTGCTACCATATTTGGATCTGCTATTCCTGTTGGTAAACTATTACCAGTTGGGAAAGCAGTCACAGCAAAAAGTATTGCTATAATAAATCCTAAACTCAAAGTTTTTTTGTTCATTGCACCTCTTCACATTTTCCTGTTTTAGAATTGAGTTCAAATCCAGGCTCACAAACAGTTGTTATGTGAATATCAGCATCCATTTTTGAATGTCGATCACCACAGAATTCTGCACACCACATGTCATATTGGCCAACTTCGATTTCGTTGGTATCGAGCCAAGCTAAAGTTTCTAAATTAGGTACAACGTCTTGTTTTATTCCAATTTCAGGAAAGTTAAAAGCATGTAAAACGTCATTAGAAGTTAGTCTGAAATGAACCACAGCTCCATGGGGTATTTCTAAACAATCAAATTTGCTATCACATTTAGTAAAATTTAATGGTTCTTGGTACACTCCATCATCACACCAAGAATTTTCATTGCCTTTTTCACTACATATTGGTGGTTCAAATTGCCAGTACCATTGACCAGCTATAACATCAATAGTCAAATCTTCTTCTTGTCCATCAACATCCCAAAGATAATCTAGAGGTGCTAGTGAGATAAATGTTAACCAAGAAACTAGAATTAAAGGGGCAATCGTCCATGCAATTTCAATTTTAGCATTGCCTCTTTCGTGAGGGAAAACACCTACTTTCAATGCATCTTTGTGGTCAGGATCGCCTTCAGTATGTCTGTAATAGATTAAATTGTAAATCATCCACCCAGTAACTAGAATAGCAACAATTATTGACCAGATAGCCATTTGCCAAACAACACCGAGAAGACCACTAGAGGTACCTCCAAAGTCATTCCAGACACTAGGATTGTCGAAAAATATTAAGTCCTCAAGTAGTGCCATTTTTTTTCCCCAAGAAATACTATTACTTTCTGCAATTTAGAATGGGTTTATTAAAGATAATCACTCAAAAATATTGAAATAGTATTTTGCATCAATAACAAGGCAAATGAATAATGAATAAAGATAGATGTTCGAGAATTTAAATAAATCCCATGCATCACTTTCGGATTTACTAGCTCTAAGAGTGAATGCTAAGTAACAGAAATATGCAGACATAAGCATTCCAGTAACAAGAAAAAATAATCCCGCATCACTATTGGTAACAATCAGTAGATTAGTTAGAACTAAGCTTGTTGCGTACGCAGCAATATGATTTCTTGTAACATCTTCGCCTTTTACTACTGGTAGCATAGGTACTCCAGCTTCTCCATAGTCCTTTCTCTTGGAAAGGGTAAGTGACCAAAAGTGTGCAGGTGTCCACATGAATATGGTCAAGACCATTAACCATGGTAGAGGATCATCAATACTCCCTCCAGCAGCAATCCAACCTATTGCAGGCGGTGTTGCCCCCGCTAAACCTCCGATAACTATGTTTTGCGGTGTTCGCCTTTTCAAGAACATAGTATAGATAAAAACATAAAAGAAAGCACTGAAACCAGTAATCATTCCAGCTTCAGGAACTGAAAGAAAATATACGATTGCTATTCCCATCAAGCAAATAGTTATACCAAAAATTAATGCATGGTTTGGAGAGATGTATCCTGAGGGGATGGGTCTGTTTTCGGTTCTTTCCATTAATGGATCAATATCTCTTTCATACCACATATTGATAGCCATAGAACCTCCACTTGCTAACGCACCACCAATGAGAACAATTAAAGATGTGAGAACAGAGTCTATAGGTTTCCATTCCTCATTTTTGTACCCTTCACTTAAATCATAAACTAAAACACCACAAATTGCAGTGGCTTGTAATAGAAAAACGACTCTTGGCTTCATTAAAATCCAGTAAATCTTAGCTAGTGACGGTTTTTCTTCAGTCATCAGAATCTCCTTTAACAATACACAATAAGTAAGCTGTTGCGATTGATAAGAAAGTTAATGCTCCAACTAACAAGTGCAATAATGAGATCCACCCAGGGAAATCACTACCACTTGCTGAAAGAATATAAATTCCACCAAGTGCAATATTTAATCCGAAAAAGCCAATCGCCATATTGAATGTTTTGATAATTACTTCATCTTCCATTTTCATTCGTGACCAGACTAGAATTCCCCCAATGGCTAGTGCAGAAAATCGATGTCCTAATTGCAGTA
>CACALG010000032.1 GCA_902533295.1 uncultured marine group III euryarchaeote
ATTTTTAGCCAATAATGCAAATCAAAGTTCAACCGCCAAAAACAATTTCCAAATGCGAATGTATGAAATTATAGGAGAATTAGGAGAACACGGTTTCGACTCAGCACTATTCTCTGAAATTCCGGATTTCCAAAAGACTATCGCATTAATCCCAACATCTGTAAAAGAAACCGGCGAAGGAGTACCCGAATTATTCATGATTCTAATGGGTCTCGCACAACGATATCTTCGAGGGAATTTGTTGTTAGATGAAGGTTCATCAGAAGGAACAGTTATCGAGATTAAAGAAGAAAAAGGTCTAGGGAAAACATTAGGAGTAATAATTTACAATGGAATACTGAAAGCCTCAGATACCTTGATTATTGGTGCACAACCAGAGCCTATAGTTACGAGAGTAAGATCGTTATTGAGACCTAAACCATTGGATGAAATTAGGGATCCAAGACAACAATTTGATAGCGTAAAAGTTGTTGGTGCGGCAGCTGGATTAAAAGTGGTAGCCCCAGATATAGAAGGCGTAGTAGCCGGCGCTCCATTCTACAGTGCTTCAAATGAAGATGAAATCGATGAAGCTCTAGACAGACTTACAGACTCAATGAAATCAAATGTAAAATGTACTGATGAAGGCGTAGTCATCCGCGCAGATGCAATCGGTTCTTTAGAAGCCCTAGCCTATGAATTGTCTGCTGCAAATATCCCAATTGTAAAAGCTTCAGTGGGAGACGTTTCAAGGAGAGATGTTGTGATGGCCAACCCTTCAGATGAAGAATACCGAGCAATTCTTGCATTTAATGTAAAAATACATCCAGATGCAAAAGAGGAATTACATGAGACTGGCGTAAAACTTTTCGAGTCTGATATAGTCTATAGATTACTAGAAGATTATCAAGAATGGCAGGAAGAAATAAAAGATAAGCAAGCACAACATTTGAGAGAAGATTATGCACACCCAGGTAAATTTGAAATATTAGAAGGCCACACATTTCGAACCCGAGATCCCGCAGTAGTTGGTGTAAGAGTTCTTGGCGGGAGAATAGCCTTGAACCAAGGCGTACTGAGAACAGATAATTCAGTAGTAGGACACATTCAATCATTAAGATCAGGAGACCAAGTTTTGAAAGAAGCATTACAAGGTGACGAAGTTGCTATTGCAGTAAATAATGTGACTGTTGGCAGACAAATTTCTGAAGGAGACGTTCTTTACGTTGAAATGGATGAACGTGCCATTCTCAAAATCCGAGAAGAAGGGGTCAAATTGGGGCCAATCGAAGAAGATATAATTGCCGAAATGCAGTCTTTCAAGAAGAAAGATCAACCATTTTGGGGAAGATAGGAATGCCCTTGGGAAAAATAGGGAACACAGATTTACATCTAATAAAAAGCGAGAAAGTAAATCCTTACAAGAACATTCCAATATTCATCAAACTAGAAAGTCAAAATCCCACAAAATCAATTAAGGATAGGATGGTGCATCACGTAGTTTCCAAGGCAAAGGACTCCCTTTCAGAAGAAATTACTTTTGTATCAGCATCAAGCGGCAACACAGGGACCTCATTAGCTTACATCTGTAAACTTATGAATTTTAGATGCGTTATTGTAACAAATACAAAGTGCAGCGAAGAGAAAATCAATGCATGCAAAGCCTTTGGTGCCGAAGTCATAGTTGCAGATTCAGATGCCAAACCAAATACAGATAATCATTATCAGCAGATAGCTGTTAATTTAGCATCGTCAAATTCAAACTATTTCGATTTGGATCAGTATGGAAATAAAGGAAATATAGAAGCATATTACAAAACCTTAGGGCCTGAAATATGGGAACAGACAGATGGAGAAATCACCCATTTTGTTACTGGAGGAAGTACATGCGGAACAGTAATGGGTGCAGGCAGTTTTCTTAAATCTAAGGAAAACAAAATCAAAGTTGTTCTAGCAGACCCCATAGGTTCAAGCATATCTGAGTATATAACAAGTGAGACTGTAAGTTCAGAACCAGGGAAATACGTAATCGAAGGAGTAGGAAAAGACAGTATTCCTAAATTATTAGATAGAGAATTGATAGATTCAGTAATAGAAATTACTGACCAAGAAGCAATAGATATGTGCCATATATTGAAATCCGAAGAGGGTCTCTACCTTGGAGGAAGTTCAGGATTGAATATTGCAGCCGCAATCAAATACGCATCTAAATTACCGAAAGATTCAAAGTCAACAATAGTTACGATAGGCTGCGATTCAGGTGAAAAATATGCAAGTAAGATTTACAGCGATAAATGGCTTAATCAAAATAAATTTGATCGAAATATCTCAACGAAGTAACTTTTTCCTTTACTTTATCTGAGTAACTTCTAACTTCATCTTCCGTAATCTCACCCAAAATGAGTTTTATCGCCAAATAAGGGATATTTACATCACGTGTAAACATTTGAGTGGATATTCGTGGATTTAATTCAATGAGATAATCTCCTATAAATTGTAGATTAACAATCCAGTCCAGATTCATCTTTTCAACGATATATTCCGTACTTTCCACGAGTTTTCTATTTGAGGTTTGAACAAATTTCATTGCTAAACCTGCGCGCTCATTTTCTCTTGTTTTAACTGGACAAACTAAGGTTTTTCCCTTTAGAGTTAAAGGATCTGTAGTATGTTCTTCACCCTCTACAAATTCCATGACTAGTAATTCGGGAAAGTCAGGATCTCCTTCAAAAATCTCCTTGAATTCATTGATTGAAATGAATCTATTGATGGGTCTTTCATTTAGAAGGATATGTTTCCTAGAAACGTCATCTCTCAAAATTCTGAATCCACGAGTTCCTTTTGAAATTGGTGGTTTAAAACAAACAGGAGTTCCAGGATATCCCAGAATTTTCACTGCATCCAAGAATTCATTTAAGCTATTTACAACTCTGAAATTAGGAATTTTAACAGATGTATTTTCTAAGGCCTTATACAATTCAGCCTTATTTTCAGATTTGTAAACGGCATCTTCCGAGGAAATTAAGACCTTAACACCTTCATTTTCTAGAACGGTTTTATTTTTTGATAAAGAGATTACTTCAGCCGAAGATTGTGGAAATAACACGTCCGGTTTTTCCTTTCTTATTATTTCGATTAGGCTAGGAATGAAACCATCACTTTCTCCTTTAGGTACAGTATAGAATTTATCACACCAATGCACACCAATTTTATCATGATTTAAGTCCGTCCCAATGAGAGAGATATTCCTTTCTTCAATCTTTTTCAGATACTTTAAATTTGTAGCAGCCATTGGACTGCCTGCTGCTGTGATTAGAATCTTAAGATCCCTCATTTTCCTCCGGATTTCAGATAATCTAGTACATTATTAGATATAGTTTGACTAACTCTTACGTTGGATTCCAAAGTCAATCCAGCAATGTGCGGCGTTAAAATCAAGTTTTTGACATTTGAAAAAACTCCAGGGTCATTAAGAGGTTCCTTTTCAAACACATCGAGCATAGCTCCTCCTAGGTGCCCATTCTTTAAGTATTTCAAAAGGTCTGTTTCGTTTACAATTCCCCCTCTTGATGAGTTAATGATGTAACTACCTCTTAGCATCTTTTCAAATTCATTTTCAGTGAATAGATTATGGGTCTTATTCGTTAGAGGTACATGTATTGTAATTGCATCAGATTTACGAACAAGTTCTTCAAAAGTACAACATTCAATATTCAATTTATCCCAGAGACCATCATTATCATTGATTTCAATATCGTTTCCAATAACTTTCATTCCCATATTTTGTGCGTTTTCAGCGACAATTTGACCTATAGTTCCAATTCCAACAATACCTAACGTCTTTCCATTTATTTCGGAACCAGTATGTTTGTTTCTATCCCACTCCCCTTTCAAAACATTCCTAGTAGAAGATTGGATTCCCCTAAAAAGTGTCAATAAACCCATCATTACATATTCACTCACACTTCTTGCATTAGCCGCTTCAGCAACAATTACTGGTACGTTCTTTTCTTTACAATGGGCAACATCGATATTATCAAGACCAACTCCAAGTCTTCCAATGACTTTAAGATTTTTCATAGAGTTTATTAATTGCATATCAACATTAGTTTTGTTCCTAACTATTAGTGCGTGCACATCACTTGAATTATCAATAATGTCCTCTTTGTTTGAGTATAATTCAGGTTTATAATTGACATTATGCAAGGCAGACAATTGCTCCACTTGTTTTTGATTCATAAACTCAGTAATTAGTATATTCGCCATTGTTTCTTAACTGTCAGTTCCCCCCTCTAATAAATTATTATACACTCGAAGTAATTTTTTCTCTTGAAGATCCCAGCAATAATTCATCTTAAATGCCTTAAAACCATTCTCACCCATTTCTTTTCTGAGTTGTTTGTCATTAGAAAGTGATGTTAATGTCGTAGTCCAGTCATCCGATACAATTCCGCACTCATAGCGCTCAACAATCTTTTTCCGGGCTTCATACGGCCCAACTATGACTGGAATTTTGTAAGCCATCGCATCTAACAATTTTTTAGGAATTGCAAAATCCCTAAGGCGTTCATCTACGTAATGTCCAACAATCAAAATATCACAAGCTGCATAGCATTCATTCATCATGCTATAGGGAAGAGGTCCAGTGAATTTTGCGTTAGCTCCTTTTTCAACAGCCATTTCTTCTAATTCTTCAATCATTTGATTGTACCCGCCCCTTCCTTTGGGAGGTCCCCCTACGATCAATAGACTTAGTGCATTCACCTTCGATGCCGACTCAAGAATTTCCTCTAGTATTGGTTTTCTGAGGCCTCCAATATATCCGGCAATTACACCATCCATTCCAAATTTATGATTTTCAACAGGACTTTCTACTACTTCTATAGGTTCTGAATTATAGAGCACAGTTCCTCCACCAAGGCGGAGAGCAAGCTCGTCTGAAACGGTCAAGACAGCATCCACTTTCTTCAACAGTTTTTTCTGTTTTCTTTGATAATATTTTCCAATGAACCAATTTTGGACGATCTCTAGCATGGGCCAATCTTCATGGGAATCAAAAATGACTTTAGCATTATTCTTCTTAGAAGCATTTACTGCCGCATCCAAAGTTTCCAAATCATGGGCATGTATGATATCAGCCCCATATTCCTCCATCTTTACTTGCAACTGTTTCATTGCCCTTCTAAATCCTTTAACTTTTGAGAAGAATCCATCTTTCAAATCCTCAAAGATACGCACGACTTTGATTCCATCTTTTTCAACTTCCCATTTAGTTTCATATTTTTCCATTCGCCGTGCCCAGCAAAATACAGTAACTTCAAAATCAGCTTTTACCAAAGTTAAAGCTTCTCTGTAAACGCGATTATCTTCATTTGGTTCTAGAAGATCATGGCCTAGAACCATAGCTACTTTGGTCATATTAATTGATCTAACCTCACTTTTATTGTTTCAAACCCCTCAGCATAATCATGAGCCAACTGTATTCCTCGCATCTTGACTACAGATTTGAAGAACTTCTCATTAAAGTATGGATTATGCTTTTGACTATCGTAACACTCCAAAGCCGAAATTTTCTTCTTGACGTGTCTCTCTTCTAAAGGAATAAAACAATTGAGTGAGACTTCTAAATTATTCCATGGTAATTCATAACCCAGTAGAGTGCAGTTACGAAAAGCCCTTTTTGCTTCTGAAGTTACAACATCATGATCCTGGTGAATGTCCGTTGTCGTTGGTGTAAAAACTAAATCGTATTTCACTGTTCTGGAATGATCATAAAGTGCTTGCAAGATGTCCTGCCGGTCTCTTGGAAAAAAGCGAGTCTTAAAGTCCAAAATATCATGGGTTATCCCAAGAATTTTTCCTGAATTTGCCGCTTCTTCAGCTAAGTTGGGGTACCGCTCTCCAACAGCACTAAAGTAGATTACGTGAACTTTCCACCCTTCTTCAACTAACTTTGCAATCGTACCTCCACACCCCAACTCTGCATCATCCGTATGAGGGCTAAGAATTAAGGCTCTTTTCGTCCTGTCAGTCTCTATTTTTGAATTAACAGCTAATCTCAAAGCATCACTGATATTATTTTCATCTTTCTTTGCCTTTTCTTTCAAGGCATTCCAGTTTTCAGAGAAATCATCCGTAATAGTGAACAAATATTGTTCAGGCTTTTTCCCGTCTTTCCAACCCATAGGTTATATATCTTTAAATAATAGGTTATATAACCTTTCCTTTGAGGTTATAGTGAGTAAAATACACATAACAAATTTTGAGGGAGTATACGAACCCGCTGAAGATTCTTGGTTGATTGCAAAATATATTCCAGAGTTCTCCGGTTCGGTTTTAGAAGTTGGATGCGGTTCAGGAATTGTATCTCTTCATTTAGCCCAAAGAGGAAATATAGTAACTGCGATTGATATAAATCCAAAAGCGATAGAAGCAACAAAAATCAATGCAAAAAACAACAATTTAAAAATAGAAATCTTAGAAGGAAATATGTTTACACCTGTACAGAATCGTAAATTTGGTAATATAGTCTGTAATCCTCCTTATTTGCCACCTTCAGATAATTATGATGATCCTGAATTAGAATTAGCGGTCGAGGGAGGAAATAAAGGAATAGAATTCACAGAGAATCTACTTTCAGATGCTCATCAATATTTGGAACACACAGGCTCAATTTATATGATTCAATCAAGTAAAATGGGTGATTTTGAAACTGATTGGAAGAGAGAAATAATCAAAGAAACTAGTTTCTTTTTCGAAAAATTATATTTGGTCCGTTTCTTTTCTTAAAACTAAAATCACAAAAATATATTATAGGGATGAATTGCTACCCAAAGATGAATGTATTTCTCTTTGGTAGCAAAAATTTATCGGTTCAGGTCTTAGAAGAATTACACTCTGCAAATTTCAATATTAAAGGCGTCTTAACAAGAGACCATGAAGCAGGCATGAAAATTTGGCACAATGACTTAAATCACAAATCTCTCAAAGTTGCAGCCACAAAATTGGGTTTACCAGTATTCGAAAAGATATCAATAAATTCAGCCGAATTTCAGAAAATTCTTTCAGAAATGGAAATAGATATTGCTATAGGTGTATTTTGGGGCGAAATAATTAAAGAGAATATTTTGAATTTATCCAAATTAGGATTTTTCAACTTACACACAGCTTTACTGCCTAGAGATAGAGGTTCTTTTCCTATGGCTTGGCCTATTATTAACGGAGAGGAGTACGCGGGAATCACCTTTCACAAAATGGCTAATGGAGTTGATGATGGGCCAATAGTTGGCCAAAAACGTGTGATTATAGACGATAAAGACACTGGCGCCACCCTGTACTCAAAAGTGACTAGCGCAGGAATTGAATTGTTTAGAGAATTGTTACCATCTATAAGAGATTCAACATTTTCTCTTGAACCACAAGATATCTCAAAAGCAACCTATCATCCACGAGGCTATCCGTATGGGGGCTTTTTGGACCCTTTATGGCCTAAAGAAAAGAAGGAGCGTTTCAAAAGAGCCCTAAATTTCAAACCATTCGCCGCACACAAAGAGGAACCTTCTAAAACAATCAATAATAAATCTAAACCATCAGTAAGAGCAATGGTTGGTTTTGATTGTGATAGACCTCGCGGAATTTTCATAAATTCTGAAAAAGGTTCCAAGATGGCTGAAAGAAAAATCAATTCTATAGAAAGAATAAGTACAATTTTAGAAAAACTTTCAATCCCAAGAACATACTTTCTTTGTGGTCAATTTGTTGAGAGCATGGCGGAAAAATATGGGGAAGATAGAATTCAGAAGGCATTCAATCCAATTAGTACATTAGTCGAATTATGTGATCATTCTTATTCACATAAGGTGATGAAAAAGATAGAAACTCGCCCTGATAAAATTCCAATAGAGCATTCCCTCGTTAAAGATGAATTTGAAATAAATACAGGATTGTTTCAGAAAATATTTCCAGCAATAAATATTGAAAAGAGAGGATTTAGGACGCCATTAGGTCACAAAGAAGGTCTA
>CACALG010000033.1 GCA_902533295.1 uncultured marine group III euryarchaeote
CGTGGCTTAGTAGTCTCCTCAGTAGGAACTGGATCGACTGCAGCTACTGGTGCAGTTTCTACTGCAGCTACTGGCGCAGGTTCTGCTGCATGCAATCGTTCGGCTTTTGCTTTTTGTACTGATTGTTGTACTTCTGCTTCTAATAAGTCTGCAGGTGATAACGATACTACAGGTTCAGAGGTTGGAGGCGAAAATTCTTCAAACATTTCAGGAACATCTTCTAACTCATCAAAATCATCATACTCATCTTCGTAACCATCATCAACATAAAAATTCCGATATCCATATACCAAAACACCTCCTAAAACAAGGGCTAAAGCCGCATAAAGAATAGTATTAGATTCCTCACTATCTTCAGACTGTGTTGTCACTACTTGAATCGAATGGATGTTTGAAATTTGTGCATTTTGTTCATTAAACATCCAGATTTCCATATCATAAGAACCAATGTCTGCTCCCGAGGGTATAGATACTGTAATTGTTACTTCAACCAGCTGTGATGGCAATAGAGTTAGAAATGAACCATATGAAATATCATTTCCATTTTTGTCACTGAATGTGAACCAACTTTCTGCTAATTTATCGTTAGGCTCTTTACCAGATACACCAAAATATATTCTTTTAGCCTCATTAACATCAGTATTAGAGATACTTAATGTATGTTTCAATGATTTACCTGTAGAGACTTTTAATTGTGGACTAGAAGTACCGACAATATTTCCACTCTGTTCTAAAAATATTTCAATTGTAACAGTTTCAGTTTTTCCATCTGCTGCTGAGGTTACTTCAATTTCAACAAAAGTGTTAGTTCCATAATAATCCTCACGAGGTGCTAATGTAAAAATTATGGAATCCATTTGGCCTTGAGGTAAAGATGATATAATACTTTGATCAAAAGATGAACTAAAGGCATTCTCACTTGAAATTGCCTTCATATTGTAGTTATTTTGATCATTGCCCTCATTCAAGACTGAAAAATGAACTTCAATTGGCGTCCTATCTTTTATGATGAAACTATCACTACTGTAATCATACGCTTCGCTAGAATCCTTATCAATAATGACTGAAAAATCCCAATTTGGCTCAGGTTCTGCTGCAGTTGTAGCTAATGTAACAGACTCTGAAATGTCAGAATCTGAAGATGCTGTGACTGTTATTTCCGTACGTGATTCTTCTCCGTCGGATGCCGTACTTGGTGGTGTGACACTCACTTTAATATTTTGACTGTCTCCTGGCTCTAGTTCAATGTCTGTAATATCTACTGAAACATCCCAACTTAAATCGTTATCAAAAATGACAATAAATTCATCCATTCCACTTCCTGTATTTTCAACTGATAAAGTATATACTGCAGCTTTACTGAATTCTACCGTCTTTGATGTGCTAGTAACTGGATTAATTTCAACATCTGGTTCAGGCTCAATATAGATTGAGGTTTGTAAATTTTTAGACCAATCAAGGTCACTTAACAAATCTCGAGCGTCTACTTCAATTGAATATGGATTTTCTCCAGCAGGTAAAGTGTGACCCTCATAAGACCAAACAAATTTGACCTCAACATAATCTGATTTCTTAGAAACCTTATCGACACTTGCACTCCATGGTGATTCCCCTTCAGGACCCATCTTCATAGAATAGTCATCATTTTCTAGTGATAAAACTCCATCAACGCCAAATGCATCATAGACATTGACATAAACATAGTATGCACTTTGTCCGGTTACACTTGTAGGGTCATCTCCTGCAAAAAATTGTAAATGACTAATTGGCAATGTTACCATTGTATCTTTTGAAGAAGTACCATAATCGAAGGTTATACTAGTATTACCTTCTGTTAAAGGTGGGGGTGGGCCCTGACCAGTCCAACTACTTTCAATCAACAAAGTCATCGGAGAATCATCTAGACTAGAAAGTGAAAAATCATCACTACCTGTTAATTGGGCAGATTCACCATAATTAACAGTTCCTGAAAACTCAAATTGTTCTATATTCTCTTCATTCTGAATTAAAGTATACCTAATTGTGATCTCAGCATCTCTATTGTCTGAAGATACCCAGGCTTTACCAATCCATTCACCAGAAACATTAAAATCGGTTTTAAGTGATGATGTCGTCCATCTCCCCAGCTCTTGAAAAGTCCCTTGGCCTGTTTCTCCATCAGCAATTGCTATAGATTCAACGCTTGAACCACTGGGTTCTTCAATCCTTAATTGACCTGCAGATCCGCCTGAGATATACATATCCACAGGAGCAAAAGTTTCACCACTAACTGCCTGTGAATTAATCACAAAAAAGGCAAAAGCGAATAAACATATTAGTGCGATTCTTCTCATAGCCTGAAACTCCTCGTAAGCGTGCAAAATATTAAAGTTTAGTCTTTAACCCCATATCCCCAAATCTTGTCACCTATATAATGAAGAGCTTCAACGGCTTTACCTTGATTTGATGTTAACATTTCGTCTGCATTCAAAAGTGCTTTACCGATGCCTAATGGTTTTTGATAATTCTCTTCACGGATCCAAATATATTGCCCCTTAATAATTTCTGGACTGACTGCATTTATTCCTGCTGCCATAACATTTGCTCCATTACAAACAAAAGGAACTGCACCCTTATCAACCTGAACCCACCCTTTTTCGGGTGTAGTTGACAGCAAACCTCTAACAGAAAGGTGGGCCATATCACCAATTACCATCCCAAAAATATGGCCTTGTTGTATGATAACATCAAAATCATTAGAAATCGCAGTTTCATATTTGCCTGCAGAAAGTGAAAACTCTAAGCCATGAGTTTCAGATAACAATTTATTGAATCTTTTAGCTTCTTTTTTGTTTATCGGACGCCTTTTTTTGATGTTTAATTGCGTTACCACGAAACTTCTATAGGAGGGTCTTTTATGTAGGTCTCCTAAGGTTAAATGATGAATATCACAGTCATGGGGACAGGTTATGTTGGCTTAGTAACTGGAGCCACCTTATCTGATGCAGGACATCAAGTCACATGCTTGGATATTATTGAATCTAAAATTAATGAATTGAATCAAGGAAAGTCACCCATCTTTGAGCCAGGTCTTGAAGAATTAATTCAATCAGGAGTAAAAAACAAGAGCTTGACGGGATCTACAGATATTGAAAATTGTATAAGAGAAAGCGATGTTACATTCATCTGTGTTGGAACACCATCTAATAAGGATGGAAGTATTGATCTAAGTTATATCAAATCTGCATCATCATCAATTGGTAGAGCCTTAAGATCTAAAGACGAGAAACATACAGTCATAGTAAAATCAACCGTAGTTCCTCTTACAACTGAAGAAACCGTATTACCAATTGTACTAAAAAAATGCGGTTGGAAGCGAGAACGTCTAGGCATTGGAATGAATCCCGAATTCCTAAGAGAAGGGTGTGCTGTCAAAGATGCTCAAGAACCAGATAGAATTGTTATTGGATTTGATGATGAACTAGCCAAGAAAGTTATGCATGAAATCTATACAAAACATGATTGTCCAAAATTAGAATGCAGCCCAAGAACTGCTGAATTTATCAAATATGCTTCTAATTCATTTTTGGCAACAAAAATTTCATTTGTAAATGAAATGGCAAATATGTGTAATTCATGGGGAATTGATTTCAAAGAAGTAGCTGAAGGAATGGGACTTGATAGTAGAATATCGCCACTATTCTTACGTGCAGGTGCTGGTTTTGGCGGCTCATGCTTTCCAAAAGATGTGAAAGCATTAGCTGCAGCTTCGAAATCAAGTAAAATAGAATCAAAGATGCTAAATGCTTCATTAGAAGTAAATGAATCTCAACCTTTGATTCTTGTTGAAATGGCTAGAGAGCGCTTAGGTGTTCTCAAAGGAAAAAAGATAACTGTTCTAGGATTAGCATTCAAACCAGATACAGATGATATTAGGGAATCTAGAAGTGAAGTTGTGATAAATGAACTTGTAAATGAAGGAGCTATTGTAACGGGACATGATCCAGAAGCTATGGATAATTTTAGTGAAATATGTAATATTGAAATGGCTAGTAGTACTGAAGATGCTATAAATGATGCTGATGGTATAATTTTAATGACTGAATGGCAAGAATACATTAATTTAGATTATAATCTCATTAAACAAAAAATGAGTGGAAACGTAATCATAGACGGGCGCAGAGCGTTCGATTATAGACGAATGGAGGATGCTGGTTTTGATTACAAAGCTATTGGTTTGGGTTAAAACAAGTTATTTTATAACCCCCCTAAGTCGACAGATGCCCGATACGGTCCGAGAACTGCTATTCGGGAAATTATGGTTACAAAATGAGTAAAGGCACTGCAGCACAAGGTAAACGCCAAAAGCAGACACATTTAATTTGTAGAAGATGTGGACGTCACGCATATCATATGCGTAAGAAAAGGTGTGCATCCTGTGGTTTTGGTGCTAGCTCAAAAACCCGCGAATATAGCTGGTCCAAAGATCACTAATGCCACTTCAAGAGGCATGTGGAGTTCTAGGTGTTGCAAGTAAATCCCCGATACTTAATTTATTACAAGTTGGCTTGAGAGCCCTACAACACAGAGGACAAGAATCTGCTGGACTAACTATCTTTGATGTGGAACACATTACTCAGAAAGGAATGGGGCTCGTGAGTGAAGTTTTAAATGAATTTGGTGATGAATTCAAAAATGGAACTGTAGGTATTGGGCACGTACGTTACTCCACTGCTGGCGGTTCTTCCATGAAAAATGCACAGCCAATGACTGTGTCTGCAATTACTGGTGAATTGAGTATAGGCCATAATGGAAATATTTCTAATCAGGATAAGTTAAGGCAAGAAAAAGAAAATTCTGGCTGGGCATTCATGTCAGATACTGATTCGGAAATAATAATTCGCATGATTGCTAATTATCTCTCAAAAAATCATACTATAAAGAAAGCAATACAACTCACTATGGAAGAGATTATAGGAAGTTATTCTATTGTTCTATTACATAATGATGAAGTTTATGCATTTAGAGATCCTTTAGGAATAAAACCGCTTTGCGTAGGGCAAATTGATGATGGATATGTTGTCGCTTCAGAAAGTGCTGCAATAGAAGTCATGGGCGGTCAAGTTATACGTGATGTCGAACCGGGAGAAATTTTAAGTTTAAGCTCCAACGAAATTATATCACACTCAGTTACTAATGCTGAAAACAAAGCTTTTTGCATGTTTGAATATGTTTATTTTGCAAGACCTGATGCTAAAATTGATGGAATTTTGACATATACTGTTCGTCAAGAAATTGGTAGAAAACTTTGGGAAGAATCACCAATAGATGCAGATATTATAGTTCCTGTACCTGACTCAGGAATTGCATGTGCTTTAGGATTTTCTGAAGCTTCAAACATACCTTATAGGGAGGGTTTAATCAAAAATAGATATGTACATCGATCATTTATTCAACCTGTAAATGAACAAAGAAAAGCGACAATTAGCGAAAAATTAAACCCAATAAAAGAAATAGTTGAGGGTAAAAGAGTTGTATTGGTTGATGATTCTATTGTAAGAGGAAATACCTCCAAACGAATAGTACAGAGTGTTAGAGATGCAGGTGCTAAAGAGGTTCATATTCGCGTCGGATGTCCTCCTATAATTTCGCCGTGCTTCCTTGGAATTGACATGCCCAGCAGAGAAGAATTTGTAGCTCCCAATAGAACTACTGCAGAGATAACAAAAGAAATTGGAGCTGATACTGTAGAATATGTTTCGGTTCCTGGTTTAGTTCAATGCATTGGAAAAAGCGAAGATGATTTATGTTTAGGATGTATAACTGAGAAGTATCCATTGCCTATTGAGGGAGAAAGACAACGTGGGCAGGCTACTTTAGAAGAATTTGAAGCCTAATTCCAAATAAAGAAAGTGTCATTTCCATATCTAAGAGCTTCAATTTTCTCACCTTCCCAATCTTTGGGTGAGCGTGCCTCAACTGTTTGTAAAGTAAATGGATCTAGCAAAAGATATTCAGAATCTCTGTGACTTACAACCTGAACATCTAACGGACTATCAAGGATTGGGGAATTTCTAAGACTATCAACTTCCACTGTTTTCTGTGTATATGGTGCTGAAATTAAAATCAATTTAGCCCTGCGCTTATCAAGGCGTGTGACTTTCCAAACTTTCTCATCAATAAACAAATAATCGTTAACCTTTACGCTAGGTAGCCTTAGGCCAAAAGTATGTCTTAACAAATCTCTACCATCTTTACGGCCAACCAGTGTGTTAGTCTCTCTGACATGCCCACCTAATTTTATCATTAAGTCTCTAGAAACCGATCTAGCTTTATCCGTAGATGACAATTGAAAATCATAACCCCCTCTAACAGAACCTGCTTCAGTGGTAAAGAAATCTGACGAAGATGTATCTAATTCATTGTAAACCATATCTACGGCAGTGTCAAGAATTTCCTTGCGTTTAGTTCGAATTTGTAATATTGCCTCATAATATCCTCCAGCTTGCCTTGAACAAGTTTGACATACCTGAAATTTGATTTGTACCTCTGTTTTTAGTTCTGAAGTCAAACTTATTTCTTGATACTCTCCCTCACAACTGATACTTGCCCTAAATTTATGTGGATCTAATTGCCTTAATTCTAACTTGGATTTTATCTTAGTAATATTCTGATTCCACTCGATGCTTTGGTCAATAAAATGAGAAACTGAAGAAGCTAAGTCATCGAACTCAAGCCAAGTGCCCGGAACCTTAAGTGAATAACATGATTTACAGCAGACCATCGTCTGGAGATTGGATACTTTACTGAGTTCTGTCGTTTTGCGTAAACAGGGATGGCAGAGCTGCGAAACCAATGGCGGTTCAGCCCCACATTTTAGGCATACCTTCACAATGGTCTAAAGAAAGGGTATTTTGTGATTTATTGTTTAGAAAGCTTTTTGTTGATTGTATAGTTTGGGAAAACGTATATGCACAAATACGAACCAACCGAAGAGACAAAAAATCAAGCACATATTGGTAGTTTTGAAGAATACAAAAAAATGTATGACTACTCTATTGAACAACCTGAATCATTTTGGGCTGAACAGGCTGAAAGAATATCTTGGTTTAAGAGATGGAACAATGTTTGGGACTGGGATTTCAACAGTGCAAACGTAAAATGGTTTGAAGGTGCAAAACTAAATGCATGTTATAATTGTGTAGATCGGCATGTCATAGACGGCTATGGTGAAAAAACAGCATTAATCTGGGAAGGAAATAATCCTGATGAATCACAAACTTACACCTACAATGATTTACTTGAGAAAGTTCAATTAGCTGCGAATGCATTGAAAAATCTCGGAATTGAGAAGGGTGATCGAGTTTGTATCTATATGCAAATGATACCTGAATTGGCTGTTGCAGTATTGGCCTGTGCCAGAGTAGGAGCTATTCATTCTGTTGTTTTTGGAGCATTCGCTCCAGACAGTTTAGAAGCTAGAATCAACGATTCCGAATGTAAACTCTTGATTACACAAGATACGGGTGTTAGAGGTACAAAAGATGATATCCCTATGAAAAACAATGCAGATATTGCTGTTCAGAAAACACCATCAATAGAAAATATTTTAGTTGTGAAAAGAACAGGAAGTTCTATCAAAATGAATGAGGGGAGGGATGTTTGGTGGCATGATGCACTAAGTTCAGCAAATTCTGAATGTGCACCTGAAGAAATGAATGCG
>CACALG010000034.1 GCA_902533295.1 uncultured marine group III euryarchaeote
TCCAATTATCGGAATTGGAGCGGGATCTGATGTTGATGGACAAGTCTTAGTATTACACGATATGTTAGGAATGACACATGAATTTAATCCAAGGTTTTTGAGGAGATATTTGAATCTTTATGATGATATCAGTACTGCCATTAAACAATACGATAAAGATGTAAAGAATAAAAAATTCCCAGATAATAGCGAAGAGTACTAATACTCATAAATGAGTAGATACCCATTATATTTTAATGAAGTGCTAATGGAAATCTGTGAAACCATACATCATACTGAATTGTGCGGCATCAGCAGATGGGAAAATTGCCTTACCAGATAGACAAAAACTTAACCTGTCAAATGATGAAGATTTTTCAAGAGTACACTCATTGAGATCGGAGTGTGATGCAATAATTGTGGGAATTGACACCGTTATTCAAGACAATCCTAGTTTAACTATTAATCAGAAATATAGTGGAGGAAAAAATCCTTTGCGCATAATATTAGATACTAATTACAGGACTCCAGAAAATTCAAAAATATTAGATAAGAGTAGTAAAACACTCATAGCTATAGGTAAAAAAACACCTGACAAAAAGTTGGATAATGTCGAGATTGTTAGATGCGGTAATAAAGAAATAAATTTAGAAGAATTGTTAAATTATCTTACGAAAATAAAAATTAAAAAAATTATGGTAGAAGGGGGAGAAACTGTTCTGTGGTCATTTCTAGAGAAAGAACTCTTTGATGAATTGAACATTTTTATCTCCAGTATAATAATTGGAGGAAAGAATACTCCAACAATAGCTGGAGGAAAAGGATACATAAATGAAAAGAGTACTCTTAAATTAAAATTAGAAAATACTGAAAGAATCGGAGACGGAATATTACTTCAGTATTCTAAAAGCAAGAATTAAAATCATCACCCTAAATGGCAAACTATGAAAGTAGGAGTAATGGCATCAGGCAGAGGAAGCAATTTCCAAGCAATTATTGATGCTGAATTAAGAAAAGAAACTCCTGACGTAGAAATTATACAGCTAATTGTAAACAAACCAGAAGTTTATGCAATTGAGCGAGCCAAAAAAAATAATATACCCTATGAAATTATTGATTCTTCAAAAATGAATAGAGAAGAATTTGATAAAGAGGCTATAAGAATATTTGAAAAAAAAGAAATCCAAATCATAGTTTTAGCCGGGTTTATGAGAATATTATCTCCTTTTTTTATTAATAAATATAAAAATAAAATACTGAATATACATCCCTCTTTACTTCCTGCTTTTCCTGGTGCACATGCACATAGAGACACACTAAAATATGGCGCAAAAATAAGCGGATGTACTGCACATATTGTCGATGAAGGAATTGATTCGGGCCCTATAATTTTACAATCTACTGTTGAAATAGATAGAGATGAAACTGAAGATTCTCTGTCTACAAAAATCTTAGTTCACGAACATAAAATACTTCCGAAAGCACTACAACTATTGTGTTCAGGGAAAATTGTTTTAGACGGCCGTAAAGTCACAATAAAACCTGACTAATACTTTATATACACCACAATCTGGCCACCAGCCTACGCTTGAACTTTAGAAAAATGTCTGCGAAACAAATCAACCGGAAGAGCAATTCTAACCTAGTGAAAACTATATCTGAATTAAAGGAAGCATCACGAAAGAATGATGCACCATTATGGAGGAGTATCGCTACAAGGCTCGAAGGTACTTCAAGAAACTGGCCCAGTGTTAATGTGAGCAGATTAGAATATAACGTTACCAAAAATGGCAAAGCCATAGTACCAGGGAAACTTATGGGGACTGGAATAGTTACCAAGAAAATGACTGTTGCAGCTTACAGCTTCACAGAATCAGCAAGAGAAAAAATACATTCAGCTGGAGGAAAATGTTTGACATATAATGAACTAATAAAAAAAGCACCAAAAGGTACTGATGTAATGGTGGTTGGCTAATGAAAGTTATCGATGCTAGTGAATGTATTATGGGTCGTTTAGCTAGCGCAGTTGCTAAAAGTTTATTGAATGGGGAAGAAGTGCACATTGTAAATGCAGAGAATGCAGTAATTTCAGGATCGAAAGACATGGTTTTTGGAGAATATGTATCCAAAAGAAACTTAAATCATCCAAGAAAAGGACCATACTACCCTAGAATGCCTCACATGATGTTAAAGAGAGCTGTAAGAGGAATGATACCTTACCAAAAACCAAAGGGTAGAGAAGCATTCAAAAGATTGAAAGTGGACGTTGGCACTCCGAAAACTCTCGAGAAAGAAAAAATTGAAACTGTAGAAAAAGCTAAGATGAATGATTATACAAAATACATTAAACTAGGGGATGTTTCCAAAAACTTAGGAGCGAAATTCTAATGGCCAAAATTATACACACTAGTGGTAAGAGGAAAACTGCTATTGCAAGAGCTACTTTCAAAAGTGGAAAAGGGAGAGTTCGTATAAATAATAAACCTGTAGAATTTTATCAACCTGAATTAGCAAGATTGAAAATTCAAGAACCTTTAGAACTAGCTGCAAAACAATCTAAACGTGTCGATATCAATATCAGTGTTCAGGGTGGCGGTGTAATGGGACAGGCTGAAGCATCACGAACCGCTATTGCGCGTGGTATAATTGAGTGGTCTGGAGATAAAGATTTACAAAAAATATTCCAGAGTTATGATCGAGCTTTATTGGTTAACGACACAAGACGTAAAGAGCCAAAGCACCCTATGGGACGTGGAGCTCGTAAGAAAAGGCAGAAATCATATAGGTGAAGAAAAATGTTAGTACCAGTAAGATGTTTTAGTTGCAACAAAGTCATTGGCGGCCGCTATGAAGAATTCTTAGAAAGGCGTGAGAATGGTGAAGAACCAGCTCAGGTAATGGATGAATTAGGTATCGATAGATATTGCTGCAGGAAAATTTACGTTTCTCATATTGATTTAATAGACGAATTATTGCCTTACGATTAAGTTTTTAAAAATACAGAGAGGACTTATGTTCAAGGGCCCGTGGGGTAGCTTGGCATCCTTGTACCTTGGGGTGGTATAGACTCCAGTTCAAATCTGGGCGGGCCCACCATCTATAATTCTATAATGTTAAAGATAAAGACCCCACAATGCCTGAATTATCTTCTAGTCCAGGCTCTGAGATTAACTGAGATAATGAATCTAAAGGAGTATAACTATTCCATATTTCTTTAACTTTTAACCTTAAAATAGGAAAAAGGTGTTTCTGATTCATAACACCTCCACCCAGTATAATTTTGTCAGGAGAATGATTTGAAATTATATTTACTAGTCCAATAGCCAATAAATCTGCTTCTTTTACCCATGCCTCATGTGATTCAGATAATTTACTTGCTTCAATTCCCCATCTAGTTTGCATTGAAGGTCCACTTGCCAGACCTTCCCAGCAATTGTCATGTATTTCACAGACTCCTCTGAAATTATCAGAATTTGGAATAAGCATATGCCCAATCTCCAAATGGAAATTGCCAATATGAGGCCTACCATCTAACAAAATCCCCACGCCAATTCCTGTGCCTACTGTGACGTAAACTAATGTTTCAGAAAGTTTACCTGCACCATACCTATATTCTCCTAAGGCCGCTGCGTTAACATCTGTGTCAAGAATAATATTTGAATTAATATTTGATAATTCCTCAACAATATTCACTCCTTTCCAGCCTTTTTTGCTTTCAGCTACTAATAATCCATAATCATCTGATTCAGAATTAATAACTAAAGGTCCAAATGATCCTACACCCAAACTACTAATCTTAAAATTATTGAAAAACGAAACAATATCCGATATTGTACTTTTTGGATCTCTTGTAGGTATTACCTTCTTCTCAATTATATCTAAAGGATTATTTGCAACGGCAACAATACATTTAGTACCTCCCAACTCAATACCTCCAATCACAACTTAACTCTCTGTTTCTTAGGGCCGCCCTTTTTGTACCGACTAAAATGTTTCTTTGCCTTCTTATCTCCCTTTGTAACTCTCTTTTTTTTAGAAATATCAGGGTCATCTGCCATAATAGTCTAAAATAACATGAATATAAATGGTGCGGGGGGAGGGATTTGAACCCACGTACCACTAAGGACTGGGACCTAAACCCAGCGCAATTGGCCTGGCTATGCGACCCCCGCTACAGACACCTCTGGGCCCCACAATTAATAATAGAATTGGTGATAGTATTATAACGTCTATTTGTAGTGAAAAACACGCATGACTGTAATATCTTGCTCAGAATTAGCAAAAAAATACGATGATGTTTTGGCTCTAAATTCTGTAAATTTAAAGATTGAAAAGGGAGAATTTTTCGGTTTATTGGGACCAAATGGTGCTGGAAAAACTACACTTCTTAAAATTATAACTGGACAAATTAAGGCAACTGAAGGAGATGCAAAAATACTTGGAATGAATATAGAAGAAAATGTAATAGAGGTTAAAAAGAAAATTGCTATTGTTCCTGAACAAGAATCCCCTCCTAGCTTTTTGACACCGAGAGAAGTTTTAGAGATGGTATCTTCCATTCGCGAAATTGATACACCAAACATAGATTTTTGGATTGAATTCTTTGAATTAGAACCCATGGAAGGAAGAGTATGCAGAAACTTGTCAAGAGGACAAAAACAGAAAGTTATGTTAGCTGCAGCATTTATTTCTGAAACAGAACTAATGTTTTTAGATGAACCATTCATAAATTTAGATCCTATAGTCCAAACTAAAGTCAGAGACTGGCTTGCACAATACGTAGAAAATGGTGGTACTGTATTCTTAAACACGCACTTGTTAGAAAATGCTCAAAGATTGTGTGATAGGGCTGCCATAATACATAATGGTGAAATACAATCTATAATAAAGATGAACGAACTTGAAGACCAAAATATGAACTTAGAGGAACTGTTCCACGAAATAGTATTATGATTCGATTAATTATTTGGAGAATGCTTCAAGAGGAGATAAGGCTCAATACCAGTTTTGCAAGTGGAAAAGGATTCTATTCTTTCCCAATTTTAGTTTTGATTAGTGGAATATTAGCTGCCACCTTCACTGATGAGATGGTTGCAGACATGGGTTATTTTCAATACCTAGAAATTCTCCATATTAGTTTAATTTTTTATGGCGTCTTTGCAGGCTCTTTAGCATTTTTTGGCAATGAATTTCTAGAGAGGATTTTTGGTTACCTTGGCCTAATTATTGGACTCCCTACAACACAGCCTATAACACAAAGAAAAATAACCTTATTATATTTCATTAAAGAATTCATATTTTACACCTGCTTCACACTCTTACCTGCATTCCTAGGAGGTTTGATTGGCGCTTATCTAAATGATATAAATTTACTCAGTTTGGTAAAATTTGGAATTTCTCTAGCCTTTTCGTTCCTAATGGGACTATCTTTTGCTTATTTGATTTCTAGTCTTTATAGAATTTCATGGAAAACTAGTGTTTTAGGAGGATTTGCAACCATATTTATGTATGCAATATCTGTCCAGAATATAGCCATTACATATTCTTTGGAATGGTATCTAAATAACGAAATTATATTTCTTTTCTATTCTACTCTAACTATCTTTTTAATTTCATCAACGGCAACATTACTTGTAACCGATTACTATGAACAAGGACCTATACGAACAATTGGCTATAATGATCGATTAAAGGAAGATATCAAATCATTCTCTTGGGCTAAAAAATATTCAAATCCAACCATAATTTCTAAAGAGAGAATAGACTTACAAAGAAGTAAAACTGGAACCAAAATGTTTTTTTCATTTGCCTTCCCTCTTGGCATCCTGACTTTCATGAACTGGTTCATAGACAAAGGATTGCCAATTCAAATTGATTTCAATACCATTTTTTACGCAGTAATGGTAGGATTTTTTGGAACCATGATATATTCTTGGTTGAACACTATTGACAGTCCTACATTCTACTCAACACTCCCTGTAACTGTTTCAGATGTTATTCGGGCAAGACTTGTACTATTTTTTACTATAACATGGTGGATACCATTATTATTTCTAACATTAATTGCATATATGAGTACAGAAATCAACTTATTACCTATAGGAATTATAGTAATGATTACTGTAGGGATGTATATTGTGAACTATACTGCATGGGCTACAGGACTTAGAACAAATTCAGCATTATTTGACGCTGTAGTTTTTCTGAAATTTTTTGTTATTTCTGTTCCTCCAATGATTGCAATGACACTGTTAAGTTTAGCTATAAGTTATAGTATATCAACTGTATTAATTGCTTTAGCATTAATATGCGGTATTCTAGCATTATTTAGTATATTCTTCTACAATAGAATAGAAGTAAAATGGAAAAATGAAACATTCGATTAAAAATAAATAGTATGGTGGAATGAATTAACAATGGCTAAGAAAGAGGCGAAGAAAGAAAAGCCACCTCAAAAAAAGAACAAGAAGCAAAATAAAAGAAGATTTAGAGTTAACAAGAAACTAGAGGGAAAAACTGGAACTATATTCATAGGTTCAGAAGATCCCTTCCTCTATTTTCCTGATATGATGTCTTATCTTGAAAGAGAGGAAATAGAAGAAGTTAAGTTAAAAGCTAGAGGAAGATCTATTTCCAATGCAGTTAATGTATCAGAGCAATTTAAGAGTCGATTTAAAGAAATAAAAACTCAAGTTAAGGAAGTAAACATAGGCACTGAAAACGTACCTAAAAAAGATAAAAAAGGTACTTTTCGTATGTCATTTATAGAAATAACACTTGTCTCTGAGAAAAATAAAGAAGAAAGTTAGGAATCAGAATTATCAACCATATTCCGCCTCTCTGAAGAAGGAATTACTTTTACTTCCCCACCCTCAAAATCTTGATTGTAAGGCTTATCATAAATTTTTGATAATGCAATCGATAAAGCCGCAACTTCTGAATGTGGTTGATTCCCTATTGCAACATTGTAATCTGAAAGTTCAAAAACCCAAGGAGGAACTTTCTCAGCACCTACAACAAATAACAATGGTTCTGTAAATTCTTTAATCTCATCTACTTTCTCATCTATAGAAATACCAAACATTGTGAGGTGGACTATTGTGCCATTCCATTCCTTTAGAAATTTCTTTGGATTAGAAATCGCATCTATCTTAAAATCTCCTCCAAATTTTCTGCAAACGTCAGAAACCGTCTCTAAGATTCTACTATCTGGCTTATGGAAAGAAATCCCTGAAGCTCCAAAAGCTCTAGCAGTTAAGGCTACATGTGTTGTAATTCTTTTATCTCTCTCAGGCCTATGGCCTATGCGTAATAC
>CACALG010000035.1 GCA_902533295.1 uncultured marine group III euryarchaeote
TATTGTGGCGGGCACGGAGGGATTTGAACCCCCGACCTGCTGCTTAGGAGGCAGCCGCCATTCCTGGCTAGGCCACGTGCCCACTTAGCTTATTCTTTATCAGAAAACCTATTTTTTTCTTCCTTTACTTTTTCCTTTTCTTCATAAAGTTTTCCCATGGCAGGGGGTTTGATTTCTTTCAAGGTCTCAATCATCTCTGAGGATTCTAGTAATTCAGGCATTGGCCTATCTTTCAAAATTTTGGAGTGTTTAGCTTCAATTTCTTTCATTATATTATGATTATTGAAACTACCAGAATTCTTAACTTCTTCTAATAATTTTTCAGGAAAACGGCCTTCTTCAAAAGCCTCAAAATTAGTTTTTAGTTCTAAACCGATTTCTTTTTCATCAAAATTAGATTCTATTGAACTCTTTTTCAAATATTTTTTAAGTTCTTCTTTATCAGATTTCATTATTTGTCCTATAATCACCCAACTTAATAATTATTCCCTTATTATTTCTTCTACTGCAGTAAGGGGGTCAATTTTTCTTTCTAGTATCTTTTTTGACATTTTCGAAATTTCATTTGTCCCAATTTGAACCATTTTTTTAGTAAATAATTTTTGGCTAACTTGATTTTCTAACTCATAATTGATTCTTTTAAGTCTCATTTCCGCTTTTCTATCAGTTCCTAAATATTTTTTGTGATTTTTAATTTCTTTCCAAAGAAAATCAAATCCATCTCCGTTAGTAGCAGTAGTACCTACTATTGGAGGCATCCAGTCTTTTTTCTCACCTAGGCTTAGCATCATTTTGAGTTCCCTAGCTAATCTGTCAGATCCAGGTCGATCACACTTATTAACGACAAGTATGTCTCCAATTTCTAAAATACCTGCTTTTTGAGCTTGTACTTCATCCCCTAAACCAGGGACTTCCACAACAATAGTTGTATCTGCAATTTGTACTATTTCAACATCACCTTGGCCCGCACCTACGGTTTCTACAATGGTCAAATCATTATCTAGCATTTCAATTGCATTTATCATAAATCTTGTCGTAGCTGCTAATCCACCTAAATGTCCTCTACTAGCTACAGACCTAATGAAGATTCCAGTTTCTTGCGAACTGGTCATTCTTAATCTATCACCTAATACTGCTCCGCCTGAAAATGGGCTTGTTGGGTCAACTGCTAGTACTCCAACTTTATGGCCTTTTTCAATAGCCATTTTAGATAATAAGTCTACAATGGTTGATTTTCCGGCACCCGGTGGCCCTGTGATTCCAATAATGTATGACTTTCCAGTAAAGTTCCAAATTTCTTTAAGAATATTCTCAGCTTCTTTTTCCTCATTTTCTATAAGTGTCAATAGTCTAGCTACAGCTCTTATATTTTTTTCTTTTAGCTTATCAATAATTTCATTCTTGTTCAATTTGCAGATCCTTTGATATAATCAATAATATCATTTGTTGAGGAACCTGGACCAAAGATTGCTTCAATACCAATTTCATTCCACTTTGGTATTTCTTCATCAGGTATTATTCCCCCTGCAATTATTTTAATGTCAGATGCTTCTCTTTCATTTAACAGTTCAACAACTCTTGGAAAGATGTGCGTATGAGCTCCTGAAAGTATACTCAATCCTATGAAATGAACATCTTCTTGTATTGCAGCTTCTACAATATCTTCAGGACTCTGTCTAAGCCCTGTATAGATTACTTCCATGCCCGAATCTCTCAAAGCTCTGGCAATAACTTTTGCACCTCTATCATGTCCGTCTAGGCCGGGTTTAGCAATAAGGACCCTAATCTTCCCTTTTTTGCTCATAAATCAATCCACAAATCAGTCTATTTAACTATTTACGACGCCGATTTGCAAGTGCAGAAACCCGACTTCCCTTTCCTTTTTTTACCTTTTTACTATTATTTTCATTACTTTTCTTCTTTGGTTTATTGGTTTCTCTTTCTTCTTTTTTGTTACCAAGAAAATCTTTCATTCTCTGAAAACTAGATTTACTTTTTTGTCCATCTTTATGTACGGCCATAGTTCGTAAATTTCCGTCTTCAGAATCATTTTTTGATTCTTCTGAATCTACTTCGGGATTTTGTTCTTCAGCTTCTTCTTTTTTCCATTCATTTTCGTAAGGCCTTTCATTATTGATATTTTTTATTTTTGTACTAGTGACTCCAATGGTGAAAGACGCCCAACTAAACAATATTATTGAAGCAAAGATAACAATTTCAGCGATGTTTATTCTCAGTGCAGGTCCTAGCGCAATGGAAAGTAGGGCAATTAATGTAATAACAAGGCCTACAGACCAACCACCACCAACAGTTAAGATATAGGTTAAGTGCCAGTTACTTGGTAAAGCTCTTGCCCCATTTCTCCCTGCTAAAAAAGGAATGACAAGTAAAGACATAGGTATCCCTATTGGTAAGAAAATTAAGAATACAAGTCCCATAGTCATTGATTTCAAGGCCTTATTTCTGGCTAAATTATATTCATGGACTGACATTCTTTTGCAATTAACTCCGGGATGGTGCCGCCGGCCGGGATCGAACCGGCGACCTCGGGATCTTCAGTCCCGCGCTCTCCCTACTGAGCTACAGCGGCCTAATATTTCATTAGAAAGACCCCCATAAAACACTTAACTACAATAGAATAACTTTTATTCACCCTTCCTAAATCGACAATTGGTGATGATGTCTGCCTAAGTTCACAGGAAAGGAGTCTGCATTCAAAGGTCAGTGCTATTTTTGCGACAAAGAAATAATGGTACCTACAGGCCCTGGTTGGAATTCTACAAGAGTTATATGCCGAGATTGTTCGAAAAAACAGGAAGGGTAAATTAATGAGGAAACGAGTCCTCAATTCTAGGAGTTATTTTGTACAAGATAAGTGAATCAGCAGGTGCACCATATGGAAATCCTCCTTCTGAAAGAACAATTGAACAATTGTTTGAATCCTCTGTTATCATAGTTAACAAACAAGCAGGCCCATCTTCGCATCAAGTTGCTGCATGGTTGAGAGATTCCTTTGAGTTGGATTCAACAGGCCATGGAGGTACTTTAGATCCAAATGTTACTGGAGTCTTACCGGTTTCTATTGGTAAAGCTTCTAAAGTGATAAAAGTTATGCAGGAGTCTCCCAAAGAATATATCTGTCTAATGAAACATTATAATAGTCAAAAAGAATCTAAGTTATTAGAAATGTTTGAAAAATTTACTGGCCCAATATATCAGATACCTCCTTTTCAGGCAGCTGTTAAAAGAGAGTTGAGAATTCGTCGTATTTATGAAATCGAAATGCTAGAGCATACTTCAAAAAAGACACTTTTCCGAGTATTATGTGAAGGTGGAACATACATTCGTAATTTGTGTGAAGATATTGGATCTGCATTAGGTTCAGGTGGCGTTATGGAACAGTTGATTAGGACCAAATCAGGTCCTTTTGACATTGAGAATTCAGTGACTATGATTGAGGCACATGACATGTACAAGGTTTGGAAGGATACTGGTGATGCTACCAGTTTGTGTTCTATCTTAAGGCCCTTGGAAGATATGCTGGTTGATATTCCTATTATTGTTGCTAAAGATTCAGCAGTAGACGCACTTTGTCATGGCGCAGATTTAGCCGTTCCTGGTGTTGCTTCATTATCTAAAAACATGAAAAGAGGACAATTAATTTCAATTAGAACATTGAGAGATGAAGCAATTGCTTTAGCTAGAGCTACAGTTAATGCAGACGAAGTTGTAGAGAAATCAAATGGAAAAGGAAAAGTGGCTAAACTAGAACGTGTAATAATGAAAAGAGGGACTTATCCAAGAGAGTGGAAAACAAAATGAAATATTCTAGAGAGTTTATAGGAATAACAGGTTTTTTACTGGTTTTAGGAACGCTTTATTTTGGTCTAATTCAGACAGGACCAGCAAAATATTTTACAGCACCAAATGCCCAAAAATTATTCTACCTTCACGTTCCATCAGGTTTGATAACTTATCTAGCTTTTTTGATGGTTGTTGGAGGCAGTGCAGTTTATCTTTACAACAAATCAGATTATGCTGACAGGTTAGCCAAGTGTTCAACTGAATTAGGCATTGTATTTGGTTTTATGTCTCTTGCATCTGGAACTTTTTGGATGAAAGCAGAGTGGGGGGGCGATATAGTTTCTAGATTTTTGACAGATATGCGTTTGGCTACAACACTTGCTATGTGGCTTCTTTACATTGGTTATTTTGTTTACAGAAATCAGCCTGAGAATAGTATTGTTAAAAATAATGCGGCAATTTTAGGTTTGTCTGGAATGCTTATGGTTCCTTTATCTTATCTTTCTTCGAGATTTCTGAGATCACATCATCCAGTAATAGTAGGCACAGAAGATCAAGGAAGTTTAGATCCTTCTCTTAGGTTTGGTTTGTATATGGGACTTTTTGGTTTCTTGTTAATTTTTATTTTCCTTTTTAATACACGGATGAAGATAGAAAAAATGGAAAGAGAGATGCTAAAATTAAAAATGGAGAATGGATGAGAATTTTCTCGTTATTATTGGTTATTTTGCTTTTATCAAGCAATGTTACAGCTGAATGTAGAGAAAAGGAATGTATGGCTAAAGAATACAAATATCAAGAGAATGATGGGAGTTGGCACACTTTTTACTATGATAATATATTCAATATAGGAACAAATTGGTACATAATTTTTGATTATCCCTTTGGTAAAAATGACGATACTATTTCTTTTGAATTTAGTACAGGTTTAGGCAAAGTTCACGTATATGATCCTGATAAAGAGACAGATTCAGTCAGTTTCTCAGGTTCTAGTTTTACAGAAGAAACATTCAATTTGGAACTTTTTGTGAATATCACTGGTTCTGATGAGATAGAAGGTGCATTTGTTCTTGAAATACATGTAAACAAACCCTCTGCAGAAGATATGATGTATCTCTGGGGTGGTATGACTGTATTCTGGATAGCTATTGGAGCTTATACTTTATTTTTATCAAATAGGCTTAGGGAATTAAGTAATAAATCAGGATTAAAGGATGGTAAAAGAAAGAAGAACTAGTGTCCCATGGTCTTCATGGACTAAAGGCTTACTTGCATTTTCAATTCTAGTTATAACTGGAGTTGCAGTTTCATTAACAATCACAGAACAATCAACGTATGTATCTGTTGAGGATGCGGTTTCAGGAAAATATGGTGATGGTTCTAATATTCAAGTTCATGGAACTATTACAGATCTAAAGGTAAATGATTGCTTATTAGTAGATGATAATTTTACAATTAAAGTTGATATTTCTTCTCTAGTTCTTCCAGATACCTTTGCTGAAGATAAAGGGGCTACTTTTACAGGAATAATACGTGTAGTTAATGGCGAATTTACTCTTGTGGCAGAGAAAGTACAAATGGGGTGTCCTTCTAAGTATGAACCAGCAGAAGAGTAGTGTTCATGATAGACAACTTAATTTCTAAGACTAAAAATATTTATGAATTGCCTCAAGAGGGCAAAATGAAGGTTCCAGGTAGGATATATTCTTCTGAATCTCTTCTATCGCATCCAGGAATGGATTCTGCTATCCAGCAAGTATCAAATGTTGCAGAATTGCCAGGAATAGTAGATGCAAGTATGGCTATGCCAGATATTCATTGGGGATATGGGTTTCCGATAGGAGGCGTTGCAGCCTTCCGAACAGAAAATACTAAAGAAGAAGTAGGTGTAATTTCACCAGGTGGAGTTGGTTTTGACATAAATTGTGGTGTTCGACTTCTTAGAACAGATTTAGTAGAGCAAGATATAAGAGCTAAACAAAAAGAAATAATTGACGAGTTGTATACTCAAGTTCCAGCAGGGTTAGGTTCCAAAGGAAAAATTACGTTATCAGATAGAGAATTGGAATCTGTACTTTCAATTGGTTCTAAATGGGCAGAAGAAAATGGTTATCTTTGGAAAGATGATTTAGAGGTATTAGAAGAAAATGGTTGTATTGATACTGCAGTTCCTGAACATGTGTCACATTATGCAAGAACAAGAGGACGTAAGCAAGTGGGTTCATTAGGCAGTGGAAACCATTTTCTTGAAGTGCAGAAAGTAGATGAAGTATTTGATGAAGAAGCTGCAAAAGCTTTTGGACTTTTTGAAGGGCAGGCAGTTGTCATGATGCATACAGGTTCTAGAGGTTGTGGTCATCAAGTTTGTCAGGATCATTTAGAATGTGTTTTGAAGGCAAGTAAAAGAGAAGGTCTTGATTTACCTGACAAGCAACTAGCTTCAGCTCCACTCCATACCAAAGAGGCTCAAGAATACTTAGGAGCTATGTCGGCGGCAGCAAATTTTGCTTGGACAAATAGATCATTAATTTCTTATGCTACCAGAAAGGCATTTTCACATGTGTTTGGTGGTGATGGTAAGAGTTTAGGAATGGATACAGTTTATGATGTATCACATAACATAGCCAAAATTGAACAGCACGGTGGAGATGAATTATGTGTGCATCGGAAGGGTGCCACTAGGGCTTTTGGTCCAGATTCATCAGATATACCTCAAAAATACAGGTCATTTGGGCAACCAGTTATAGTTCCGGGAGATATGGGAACTTCGAGTTACGTATTGTCTGGAACTTCAGGAGCAATGGAGCAAACTTTTGGTTCTACATGCCATGGTGCTGGTAGGGCTTTAGGAAGGAAAGCAGCATTGAAGAAATATAATTCAACTAATTTAGTGAAACAACTTTGGAAAAAGAACAGGGTTTATGTCAGAGCTAGATCCCCTAGAGTAGCATCAGAGGAAGCTCCTGGAGCTTACAAAGATGTTTCAGAGGTAGTAGATGTTTGTCATTCCACAGGCATTGCTAACAAAGTAGTTCGTTTGAAGCC
>CACALG010000036.1 GCA_902533295.1 uncultured marine group III euryarchaeote
TTGGTTTCATTCGTACTTTAGTAACACATAATTTAGATATTTTCCCAATTGATTCTAATAGGATTTATCTTACAGGATGGTCTAATGGCTGTGCTATGTCTCAAGTTCTAGCAAATGAGGCCTCAGATATGTTCACAGCAGTTGCTTGCATGTCTATGTATTTTATTGGCGATAAAGATTCAAGTTATTCTCCCATACCTGTAATGGAAATGCACGGCTTTCTTGACCCTATAGCACTCTATTCGCACGTGGCAGTAACTTCGTTTTTCTTTCAACAGGTATTTTGGAATACTGGCGCTATACAGAATCTTTACGCTTGGAAAGATATGAATGAATGCTCTGGAACGTTACCTGATAGAATAGATGAATCACTATATCACAATATTCAGAGTTTTACAGATTGTAAAAATGATGCTGAGGTGGCCCTTGTAACTATTCACGCAGGAACTCACAATATATACAATAAAGACGATCCTGTATCTTCAGAACCAGGCACTCAAGGAACAGTAGACACAGCCCAGATTGCTTGGGATTTCATGAGCAAATTCTCAAAATAATAACTATTATATCTCCCTATTTAGTTTTAAATCTCCGTGACTGATACCAAAAAAGTTAAACTTTCAGAAGGTGAAGCCTTGAAGAATAAAGATTCTAAAGCTTCAGATAAAAAGGTGCAGATTTGGATCCCTAAGTCCACGATCGAGTATGAAGAAGAGAAATTAAAATTACAGATTGAACTATTGAAATTACAAACCCATGTTAGAAAAACAGGTCAAAGAATAGTATTGTTATTTGAAGGCCGTGATGCGGCAGGGAAAGGCGGAACAATCAAAAGAATTAGAGAACATCTTAACCCACGAGGTGCACGAGTGGTGGCTCTAGAAAAGCCAAGTGACACTGAGAAAACTCAATGGTATTTCCAAAGGTATACAGATCATCTACCATCAGCTGGAGAAATGGTCCTTTTTGATAGGAGTTGGTACAATAGAGCTATGGTTGAACCTGTAATGGGTTTTTGTTCGGATGAACAGCACAAAAGATTCTTGAAGTATGCTCCGGTTTTTGAACGTATTTTGGTAAAAGAAGGAATAATTTTAATCAAGTTGTATTTCTCAGTATCTAAAAAGATGCAACTTAAAAGATTTGAAAAAAGATCTAAAGACCCTCTAAAACAATACAAATTATCTCCAGTAGATATGCAGGCCCAAGAGTTGTGGGGTGAATACACTATGCGAAAATTTCAGATGTTATTAGAAACAAATACAACTCTATCGCCTTGGACAGTGGTTCGTTCAGATAACAAGAAAAAGGCAAGAATTAATTGTATGAAATATATTCTTTCAATGATAGATTATGAAGGCAAGATTTCAGATGAAGAGCTAGTTCCTGATTCTAAAATTCTTATAAGTGGAATTGATGAATTAAAATTAATGGAATCTAATTTAGCTAAGCCGCACAAATTACCAGGTTAAAGGCCCGATTGCCTCACCAATAAACAGAACGATCGTAGCACTCACAGTAATCAAGATATTATCATCAATAGGTCCAAATTCATATCTTTCAACAAAAGTGGCTACAATTGCAGCTATAACTCCCCAAATAGGTAATGCAGGATCTGACAATCCTCCTAAGTAATAACCCATAGGGATACAAACAATTGCCATGAAAACATTCCCGATGGGGTTCTTTGTTCTGTAACCAAATTTGATATTTCTTGCAATCCCAGTCACTCCATCTCCAAATGCCATGAACAATAAGGGCATTATTGCCAAGTACGGATCTCCTAGCAATTCCCATATGAGATACACGGAAATTCCAGCCATAAAGCAAAAGTTAACGTCGTTTTTGTTGTCATTGGTTTGAACCCAGTAAAGTAAATGTCCAGTGTAGTATGGAATGTATGTAATTATTGTGAATAGAATGCCAATATAGAGTGCATAAATCGGCTCATCAAGTATGGACGGAGCCATCGCTCCTATCAAACCTCCACAGAACATATGCAATATTTTTCGGTTGTAGTAAATAGCCACATTTTCTTTCATATTTTGAGCCATCATGAGCTCAAAAATCCATTTGGTTCCAAAGATAATAAATAATCCATAAACGACAATTGCGGAAATAAGCACAACATCACTCATTAAACTATATTTGGTATCATCTCTACTTAAGATAATACGTAAAAAGAGAGCCATAATCTGTAGTTATGCGTCCATTTCATCTTGCTTTTCCTGTAGATAATCTAGAAAAAACACGTGAATTTTATGCAGAAACATTAGGTTGTAGTGAAGGTCGCAGTTCTGACAGATGGATAGATTTTGATATGTATGGGCATCAAGTCGTTGCCCATTTAATTGATAAAGTAGAAAATGTACAGACAAATCCAGTCGATGGCGATGATGTTCCAGCAAGTCATTTTGGAGTTATACTTGAATTAGATGATTGGGAAGCCTTGGCAAATCGTTTAAAGAAAATAGATATGAATTTCATTATAGAACCTCACATTCGTTTCAAAGGTGAAGCTGGTGAACAGGCTACGATGTTCTTCCTTGATCCTTGTGGTAACGCACTAGAATTCAAAGCTTTCAAGAACGATGATATGATATTTGCTACAGATTAACAATAATCAGTATTGTAGTTCCAAGTAATTGAATCATTTTCTTGTAGTTTTAGGCTGGATGCCCCAAGACTTGAAGATTCGCCATTGTGCAAAAGTTCCCAGTATGCACAGCCTCCAGAAATGCCATCTATTTCATTTATGAAGACGCCAAATGAAGGGTGCCAACTAAATGTAACTTGAAAATTTCCTTTACTTGCTTCTAGAGTTGCATTGAATGCAGACGTATCATCAATTACGGTTACATTATAATTTACAGTTGTAATATTGGTATTAGCAGTAGCATTTGCTTCAGCTCCATTGTAATTTATTGTGACTGTAACATTAGCAATTTCTACATCGGGCTGTTGGTAGATTATTTTTTCGATGTACTCGTTTGTCGCGTCATCTTGCATGGCGACAAATCCCCCCCAAGCGACTAGGTTAACTATCACTAATCCGACTACAATTTGCATAGTGTCTTCATTCATATGTTATGAATTATTAGGCGGGCCTTTATTATTTTTTGCTTCAAATAATACAATAATAATACAATCGTAATCTATTTATATTATCTTTTAGTGGATAAATTATGTCAAGACGTTCAAGGTATGCTTTAACCAAAGTTTCAGCCGATCTTCCAGCCTCATTAGTGCAACAGTTAGACGGTTGGAAAACTTCAATTGAAGGAATAAACCGTTCTCAATTGATTTCAGATTTATTGAAATGGTCTTTAGATGAAGGAGCAATTGATGCATTATACCCAGAATGCGAACACGACCATAAACATGGGGCAGATGTTGATTGCAGCTGTAAGTTGGGGTGCTGTTAGATGAACTCTAAAAATTTAGCAGTTGTTTTCTCAGTAGTTATGGTTCTCTCAAGTTTTGCAGGGTGTATTTCAGAAGAAGACGATAATGTGGAAACAGAAACCTCAGCCCTGGGTAACGTTATGGTTTCTACCTACCACGTTCAACAATTAGTATCAGCAGTAGCTGGAGAATCAGTAAATGTAGAAATTATAAGTCCTTCAAATGTTCCTGTTCACGATTATGAACCGTCTGCAGCAGACTTAATCCGTTTACAGCAGACAGATTTGTTCTTTTATCATGGTTTAAATCTTGAACCTTGGGTCGATTCAACAATTTCATCTTTAGGTACGGATGCACCTCTCGCAGTACAAACCCATACAATGCCTTCAGGTGAAGAAACACTTGATTACGAATCAATGTTAATTAGCGATCTTTGTGAACATTTGAATGAAGGACCTTATGAGGCTACGAGTCTTGTAGCTGATGAAGACATTTTCTCTGAAATTCATGCCGAGCATGTAACGCATCAACTTTCATTCCCTGAAATGGATCATGAAGAAGATGGTGATGACCATTCAGATGAGGAAGATGACCACGATCATGAAGAAGATGGCGATGACCATTCAGACCATAATCATGGTACAGCAGAAGAAATCATTGAAAATCCAGCAGGTTGCCCTGCAGATTCTGTGATTTCAATTTTCCATCTTGATGAAGGCGAATATGTGCTTGAATTTGAATTTGAAGATAATATGGAATTCAATATGACTGTTCTAAAGATGCCTGGCGGCCACGCGCATCACGACCATGGCAGTCATGGTGAAGATCATTCAAATGAGGAAGAAGACGAGCATGACGAAGACGAGGATCATTCAGATGAGGAAGAAGACGAGCATGATCACGAACACGACGAAGACGATGATCACTCAGATGAGGAAGAAGACGGGCATAATCACGACCACGATGAAGAAGATGGTGAAGAACACGACCATGAAGAAGGCAGTGAAAACCATACCGACCACTTGGCAGGATATGTATCACTCCATATCGAGGAAGAGGGAGATTATGGATTTGCCCTACCTATGGATGTAGAATTCTATATCCTGATGGATGAAGATGCACACGAAGATCACGGCAATCATGAAGGTGACATTTGTCACAACACTGACACTCACGAGAATTACGATTCAACGGAGGAAGAATGCGAAGCTGCTGGCCATATGTGGTTGGAAGAAGAGGGCCATGATGACCACGATAGTGGAGTTTGTCACAACACAGACTCTCACGAGAACTACAACTCAACTGAAGCAGACTGTGAAGCTGCAGGCCACATGTGGATGGAAGAACACGAAGAAGATGAACACGAGTCTCACAATGAAGAGTTAGAGTATGATCCACATAGTTGGCTTAATCCGATGGCTTTCAAAGCACAAATGAATATTGTTTTGGAAGCATTAGTTACAGCCTTCCCTACGGGGGAAGCCGATTTCAGAGCAAATGCAAAAGCGTATGCAAGTCAACTTGATTCGTTGGATGCCGACTTCAAAGATAAATTTGGAGAAGGCGGTAGCTGCACTTCAAACAAAAAAGTCGTTGCAAATCATAATGCTTATGCTTACATTGCTGAAAAATACGATATTGAATTTGTCACAGTTCATGGGCTTGATCCTGAAGGAGAACCATCTGCAGAAGATATCGCTGAAGCCGTAGAAGAAATTAATGGAGAAGGCCTCACCGTCATATATGTCGAAGAGTATACTGATGAAACTGCCGTAGCTAGCATTGTCGAACAGACTGGCGTTACAGTAGAAATTTTGTATACTATGGAATTACCTCCTAAAGACAGCGAAGATGATTACCTTTCATTAATGCAAAAGAACCTTGACAATCTTGTCTCTGGTATGGGGTGTTGAAATTATCTTAGGTTTTAATTTTGCAAACGATTTAAGTTTGATATAAATTAGAAATCAAGAATAACTGGAGCTATAATGACCAATACCTCACTAGAGACAAATCAAGCTCCACTTCTGAATGTCGAGAAGTTATCTGTAAGTCGTTCAGGCAGATCAATAATAGAAGATGTTTGTCTAACTATTGATGAAGGTGAATTTGTAGGCCTTGTAGGTCCAAATGGAGGAGGTAAAACCACATTTCTCCTTACCATTCTTGGTATTTTAAAATCCAGGAAAGGCATAATTGAAATATATGGCCAGAAACCAGCATCAAAAAGTATACTTGGAAAAATTGGTTGGGTCTCTCAAAGCGCAGCAAATATTCCAAACAATGTCCGCATCACTGTCCGAGAACTAGTTCAGTTGGGTACTTTGAATGCAAGCAATATGTTTTGGGGAGGAGGAGCAACCCAGTACGAGCAAGTAAAGAATGCAATAGAGCTGGTCGGCTTGCAAGATGTAGAAAACAGAGACATCTCACAGCTTTCTGGCGGTCAACGGCAAAGAGCAATCATTGCTCGAATTTTGGCATCGAAAGCTGAATTTATTTTACTTGATGAACCACTTGTGGGCATTGATCGTGAGTCGAGGAATTCATTGCTAAAGTTTTTGGATAAACTTTGCCATGAAAGTCAAAAAACCATTTTGATGGTTTCCCATGATATTGCAGCCATTCAACAAACTTCCCATAGGATGATTTACCTCGAAGAAAGAATCAGATACGATGGAGCTGCTAATTGCTTCCCTGATTTAGCAGATTTAGCTGCTTTGCGAGGAATTCAACCAGTTCATGAGCACAACTACACTGAAAATAATCTCTATCAATTAGAAAATTTGGAGAAAAAATAATGGGCGTGGGCGCTACAATCTTGAAATTCGTCGCACCCTTTCTGGAATTCATTGCACCTATAATACCTGGAGAAATTTTCCCTTATTTCTTTACAATGGAAATGTTTCAACGAGCATTAATTGCAGCATTATTGGTTACAATTGTGGCCGGATTTCTTGGTACATTCCTACTAATTAGAAATCTAGCCCTTATCGGCGATGGCCTAGCTCATGTGTCTTTCGGAGGAGTTGCAGTCGGAGTTGTTTTAGGTTCCGCATGATCCTTTCATTGCTTTACGACCATTCTTCATTGTGACTTCTTGTCCGTTACCTATTTCTCTTTTGGCTTTGCACTTTACGCAATATCCTTCCATGCTCTCACATCGAGGAGAGCACCATATAAAACAAACGGCACCTTCGAAATTGATTCAATTGTTATTGTCTGTTGATTGAATGAATTG
>CACALG010000037.1 GCA_902533295.1 uncultured marine group III euryarchaeote
ATATTCCTTTATTCAAATATCTGAGTAAAGATAATGATTATTCACTTCCTGCACCAATGGCAAATGTTCTGGGAGGAGGAGCACATGCCATAGGAGGTACTGATATACAAGAATATTTAGTGACTGCGTTTCACGATGATTTTTCTACAGCTATTGAAGCTAATGCTTTAGTCCACAAAACAGTAAAATCATTGTTAAAAGAAAGATTCCCAAACATAGCTCTTGGAAAGGGAGATGAAGGTGCTTGGGTTGCACCATTAGAAAATGTTGAAGCTCTTGAATTAGTAGTCAGAGCTGCAGATATGGTAGAACAAGAAACTGGAGTGGAAATTCGTCCAGGTCTTGATATGGCGGCAAGTGAATTTTATGACGGAAAGAAATACAACTACAAAGAGCAAAGTTTAACACCTGAAGAACAGGTAGATTTTGTGTTAGGATTAATTGAGGAATATAATTTACACTCCGTTGAAGATCCACTCGATCAAGAAGACTATGAATCCTGGGCTTCTTTGACAGAACAAACTGATGCATTGATTATTGGAGATGATTTATATGTTACAAACCCGGAAAGATTAGAAAAAGGAATAGAAATGAAAGCTACAAACTCTATTCTGATTAAGCCAAACCAAATAGGCACACTAACTGATACTCAAAAAGCTGTAGATTTAGCAGATAATGCCGAGATGGCCACCGTTATTTCACATAGAAGTGGAGAAACAACTGATTCCACCATTGCACACTTAGGTGTAGCCTTTGGTTCACATGCTATAAAAACCGGAATAATGGGTGGTGAAAGGATTGCAAAGCTTAATGAACTGGTCCGAATCAGCGAGCAACTCAGATGACTGAAGCCGAGGAGAAAAATTTGCTAATTGACGAGGATACTTTCCTCACATGTGGAGTCCATATTGGGACAAAACAGAAGAGTAAAGATATGGAACCTTACGTCTACAAAGTAAGAGATGATGGTCTAAGAATTTTGAATGTTAATCTAACTTCTGAAAAGATTACAGAAGCCTCTAATTTCTTAAAAGATTATGAGCCAAAAGATGTTCTTGTAGTTTCAGCTAGACAATATGGATGGAAACCAGCAAAGAAATTCGCAGATGCTTGTGGATTTACTTGTATTGCTGGAAGATTTACTCCAGGGAGATTAACAAATCCTGAAATGAGATTCTTTATTGAACCGAAAATTATAGTTCTAACTGATCCTGCTGCAGACGCTCAGGCTTTCAGAGAAGCTGTAAACATAGACATTCCAGTTATAGCAATGTGTGATTCTAACAATTTGACTACTGATATTGATATTGTAGTTCCTGGAAACAACAAAGGTAGAAGATCATTGGCTTTGATTTATTGGTTAATGACAAGAGAAATACTAAGAATCAAAGGTGAATTATCTGCAGATGGAGAACTTGACGAAACCATCGATGATTTCGAAGCTCCTTTGATTTAGAGAAAGAGTTTTCTTTTTAATAACTAAGCCATAGGCTAATTGTGTTATTCAAAGTATTGTACTTTATCTACATTTTGTTTCTATTAAGATTAGAAGCTCCATTTTGTGACAGAGAAGAATACCGAAAAATTGTTACCTACAGAGCTAGAAAATTAATGAAAAGGTACAATACAAAATTATATGTTCATGGAAAACCTCAACCTGGATTTCTCGCCGCCAATCACACAAGTTATCTTGATCCGATAGTCGTACTATCAATGAAGGCCGGAGGGGCCGTTGCCAAAAGAGAGGTCAAAGATTACCTTTTGTTTGGACCAATAGCTGAAAAAATTGGAACTTTATGGGTAAAGAGAGAAAATCGTAAGTCAAGAAAAGGAGTCATAGCATTACTAAACAAATGGGATGCTGTTAATGATCCATTATGGATTTTCCCAGAGGGAACTACCTCTTCTTTTGGAGAATTAGACCCTTTTAAGATGGGAGTATTCAAAGCTGCTGAAAACACGGGTCACATGATTCAACCACTAGTTTTTTGCTATGATAATCCCCAAGTAGATTGGGGCAGTAATGGAACTGAGAAAGATCTTTTCAGAAGTATCCTTGATTTTTACAAAAATAAAGTTAAAACTAATGCTTATTGT
The DNA here is from genome assembly GCA_902533295.1 of uncultured marine group III euryarchaeote. Classification (GTDB taxonomy): domain Archaea; phylum Thermoplasmatota; class Poseidoniia; order MGIII; family CG-Epi1; genus CG-Epi1. The sequence continues at coordinate 2,098 of CACALG010000037.1, forward strand.
TTTTGGATGGAGCCAATGAAAGTTGGACCTGGAGAAGCGCAGAAGAAAGCCGATGAATTACATAGAAAAATGTTGATATATATCAGTATATTTGAGAAGGCTAGAGATGAGTAAGAAACGTTGGATAGATGAGACGCTCAAACCAACACTGGAGAAATACCCTGAAAGAAAAGAAACTTTGTTGGATGAACGTGAAATACTAAACACTCCTGAAGATGTAAATGATTCTGAAATAGAATTACCTGGAAAATTTCCTTACACGAGAGGCATACATGCCACTGGATACAGAGGTAGATTGTGGACAATGAGGCAGTATGCTGGATTTGGCACTGCTAAAGAAACAAATGAAAGATTCAGATATTTACTTGCAGAAGGGCAAAATGGATTATCTGTAGCATTTGATTTGCCAACTCAAATTGGTTATGACAGTGATGATGTCATGGCAACTGGAGAAGTTGGAAAGGTAGGTGTAGCAATCGATTCTGTCGAAGATATGGATGCTCTATTCAATCAAGTTCCTCTTGACAAAGTATCGACTAGTATGACAATTAACGCTCCAGCATCAATTCTCTTAGCAATGTACATTGCTACTGGTGCAAATCAAGGAGTTTCTCAAGAAAAATTAAGAGGAACTATTCAAAATGATATTTTGAAAGAATATATTGCAAGAGGAACTTACATTTTCCCCCCAAAGCACTCTATGAGATTAACAACAGATGTGTTCGAATATTGTGCTGACAAAGTTCCTAACTGGAATACAATCTCTGTTTCTGGATACCACATAAGAGAAGCAGGATGTACTGCTGAGCAGGAATTAGCTTTCACAATCGCCAATGGAATCGCTTATGTTGAAGCTGCAATAGAAAAAGGATTGAATATTGATGATTTTGCTCCACGAATGACGTTTTTCTTTAATGGCCATAATGATTTTCTTTATGAAATTGCAAAATTTAGAGCTGCAAGAAAACTATGGGCAAATATAATCTCCAAAAGATTTGGTTCTAAGAATGAAAAATCAATGACTATGAAATTCCATACCCAAACAGGTGGATCTACACTAACTGCACAACAGCCTCACAATAATGTTGTTAGAACTGCAATACAGGCCCTCTCCGCCGTCTTAGGAGGAACTCAAAGTCTACACACTAATGCCTTAGATGAAGCATTGGGGCTTCCATCAGAAAAAGCTGCAAAAGTAGCTCTAAGAACTCAACAGATAATCGCTGAAGAATCTGGAATTCCATACACTGTAGATCCTTTAGCTGGCTCTTACACTATAGAAAAAATGACTCAAGAACTTTATGACAGTTCTATGGCTTTAATCTCCGAAATAGATGATAAAGGGGGAATGCTAGAATGTATCGAAGAGGGATGGGTACAATCACAAATTATGGATTCTGCCTATAAATTCCAAAAAGAAGTTGAAAACAAGGAAAGAATTATAGTAGGTGTTAACGATTACTTAGAGGATGAAGAAGGTGAGAGTGAAGAAATTACTAAGATAAACGAAGAGGCTATAGAAGAGCAAATCAATAAATTATCTACTTTAAGAAAAGAAAGAGGCGATGTTTCAAAATACATTGAAAAAATTGAAAAAATTGCAAGAACTAATGAGAATTTGATGCCTCATATTATCGAGGCGGTCAGTAACAAAGTAACAATTGGAGAAGTTTGTAATTCTCTAAGGAAAGTTTGGGGAGAATATCGCCCAAATGATATTTTGTGATATCACGTAATTTTATCTAATCCCCTGCTACTTCGCAATGACTTGGCGAAGCTAGGCTAGTTTGGTTAAACTGGGGGATTGTGGTTCCCTCGTCCCGGGTTCGATTCCCGGGCTTCGCCCCATTTTTTATAGTCCTAAATTATGGGAGATTAGCAATGAAGACTAGTCTTTACCAATTACATCTTACCGGAAGATTAAAACATATGGTAATTGAAGTAAAAGAAAACCAAATTATTACGGAATGGTGGACTTCAAAAGAAGATGAAGATGGAAAAAAACAGATTACAAAAGAAACTGTATATGGTAAAAACAGAGGAAGATCAAATGAAACCTCTGATGAAGAACAAGCCCTTCTAGAATTTGAAAGAAAGGTGAAGAAAAAGAAAGAAGAAGGATATGTAGAAAACAAAGAAGACGCAATTATTGGAGAAGAAATTGTAGTAAGTTCGACCTTGACACAATCATTTGCGCCCTGTAAGCCAATAAGTAAAATTAAGGAGAAAGATGATGCCTATGATGGAACCTGGTTAGCTGAAAGAAAATACAATGGTTCATGTATTCTACTACATAATACGGGAAAGAAACGCATTGGTTATACTAGAAGAATTAAACCAATAACTGAAATTTTGTCAATTGTAGATGAAATCGAAACAAATTTAGATAAATTACCTGATGAATCTCTAGTAATAGGTGAATTAGTTGCATTTGATAGTAATGGACAAGAAGATCCTAAAGTTTTAAAGGCCGTTACAACAGAAACTACTACCGACGCAAAGGCTAAATCAAAATATGATTCGCTAATATCTGAAGGATATAAATTCAAATACAATGTATTCGATGTTATTTTTTGGTACGGTGAAGATGTTACTGACCGAACTTTCCTTGAAAGACTAGAAATAACAAAATTCTTCGGTGAAAGGAAAATTGAAACTTTTACAAAGGAAATGGCTGAAAAAGGTAAACAAGCCGATTGGGAAGGATTTATTCTTAGACAAGCTGAAGATAGTATAACTTTCACCATGAATGGTAAACCAAAAAGAAAAGGATCATACAAGTTCAAATTTATTGAAACGACTGATTGTATAGTTGCAAGAGTCTGCACTGGTTCTGGAAAACATGAAGTTAGATTTGCAAGATTTAGATTATATCAATACGAAAATAGTCCATTTTTCGAAGAGCCTGTCCTTGTAGACTGTGGATGGGCTGGTGGTGGACGTCTAGGTGAAGAAAATATGGACAAGTTGACTGCAGAGTTACTTGAAAAAGGTTACAAATTGGAAGATACCGAATTGAATGAAAAAGATTGGTTTGCGGTTGAACTTGAATATCAAAGTCGACAAGAAAGAAATGATAAAGGCCAGTTATGCTTTGAATTTCCTATTATAATCAGAACTCGTGAAGATAAACCACTAAAAGAATGTGAAGTTTAAAGATCCTTCAAAGATACTTCTTTCTCTTCACCAGTTTCTAAATCCTTAACTTTAATCATCTTACGGGACCATTCATCTGGAGCGAGAAGAACTAGGCGTTTGGCACCAACTCGTTCAGCATGTTTGAAAGCCCATTTTATTTTTTTATCTTCTAATACCAAATCAACTGTTCGATTAGATAGGCGCAATGCTGCTGCTACTCTCACTGCAATATCTCTCAAATCTTGATTTAAAGGAATAACAATGTCATCTACTCCACTAATTAATTCTGGAACTAAACCTTTATCGGCTAATAGTTCCATAATTACCATATCTCCAAAACCGAAACCTGTTGCTGGCAAATCTTTCCCCCCTAATGTAGATAAAAGATTGTCATATCTGCCTCCACCACAAATTGCTCTGAATTTACCTTCTCTATCATGAGCTTCGAAAACGCTTCCTGTGTAATATGCAAGGCCACGAACTACAGATGCATCAAACTGGACCCATTCAGAGATTCCATATGCTTCAATTAAATCGAATAACGTATTTAACTCTAAAATTGCTGAACTTGAGTTGTCTAAAGATGATTGCAAGTTCTTCATATCTTTAATACCAAGAACTGTTTGAATCTTTGTTATAACTTCAGAAGAATGACCAAGCTCAGAAAGTTGTTTTTCAATCACATCTGAAGATAATTTATCCATTTTATCTACTATAATACATGTTTTAGCAAACAAATCTCCTTCAACGCCTAAAGAACCTAAAACTTCCTCTAATACTTTACGATTGCTTATGCTGATTACTACATCATCTGATGACAAACCAATTTCTTCAAAAAAGGTGACTATGACAGATATTAATTCAGCATCTGCAGACAATGCTGTCGTTCCCCAAATATCAACATTCCATTGATAATGTTCGCGCCCTCGTCCTCTCTGTGTACGCTCATAACGCCAACATTGTGGTATTGAAAACCATTTGATTGGTAGTGGTAAACTTCCTGCTTTTGCCATAACCATACGGGCTAAGGAAGGTGTCATCTCTGGACGTAATGCTACCTTGCGATCTCCTTTATCTTGAAAATTATACAATTGC
>CACALG010000038.1 GCA_902533295.1 uncultured marine group III euryarchaeote
GCTTCAGTTTCAAGTTCTTTTATCATTCCAGATTTTTCATCTAGGCCTACTATTGTTTCTCCAAACATGAATCCACTTTGCTTTTCCTGTTCTAATTTCTTTGTGAGTTCTATAGCTAATTTCAATTTTTTAATACCGCCCGTTTCTATATATTTCCTGATTACTTTAAGTGTAGATTTCCGTTTATCTTCTTTTGCTTTGTGTACCTTTATCTCATCAGCCCGTCTTCTTTTTTCATTTTCTTTTTGCGTTTGCATATATTTTTTGTTTCTTTCAGATCGTTGACTTTCCTCAATTTCTAGACCTTTTTGGTAGCATTCTTCAAAAAAAGAAGATTCAAAGAAATAATATATCGAAAATGGTATCGTAGATGATAACATACACGTTAAGAAGTATTGAAAATCTTCTTCTATTAAAATGAAGTACATACTACTAAACATCGTAATCATTGAAATGATATAGAAAAATAATGATGCATTAGTGTTAATCCAAAAGGTATTTCTTTCATATCCGCCCACAATGGCGATGCCTAATTCTCGTTCATCAAGCATTTTTGAATATGTACTTGGCATGTGTCTCCAGCTGACTGTTCAATAAATTATTAATCTTTAGATTATATCTGCAGATTTTCCACCTTTTTCGAAGGCATTCAGTGCATGATCTAAATCATCCTTCTCTAATCCTGCGCTCATCATAACTCTAATTCTTGCTTTATCAGGAGCAACCATTGGGAAAACAATAGGTAATGCAAACACATCTAATTTCAATAATTCTGCACTCAACTCTTTTGCTTTGTGTGATTCCCCACACATTACAGGAATAATTGGAGTCTCTGATACTCCAGTATCAAATCCCATTGATTGAACTTCTTTTCTGAAATATTCGGTATTTGACCACAGTTTCTCAACATGCTCAGGTTCAGATTCCAAGACTTTAATTGAGGCATTACAAGCAGCAATAGTTGCAGGTGGCGCAGAACCAGACAGTAACATTGTTCTTGATTTGTTGAAAGCATAGTCTACCATGTGTTTTTCACCGGCAACAAGACCGCCTACAACTCCAAATGCCTTTGAGAAAGATCCAGATTCCATATCAACTTCATCTTCAACTCCAAAATGCGCTCCAATTCCTCTTCCACCAGCAAGAACTCCTTCACCATGGCAGTCATCAATGTATGTCATTGCACCATATTCTCTAGCCAATTTTGTTATTTGATCTAAAGGAGCAATATCTCCATCCATTGAGAAGACACCATCACTTATCACCAAAGTTTTTTCACAATTCTTAGTAGCTTCTTTCAATCTGTCTTCTAATTCTCCCATATCATTATGAGCATAAATTGTTCGATTTTCTTTCTTGACACCAGATAATCTTACTCCATCTATAATCGAACCATGATTGAGTTGATCAGAAATTATTGCATCATTTTTACCTGCTAATTGAGGAATCAATCCTGAATTCACAGCAAAACCAGTTTGGTAATACAATGCGGCTTCTCGATTTTTGAATCTTGCAATTGTATCTTCTAATTCATTGTGGATATCCATGTTACCTGCAATAGGTCTGACACTTCCACTTCCAGCTCCATGAGATTTTACCGCATCAATAGCAGCTTGTTTGACTTTAGGATGATTACTCATACTAAGATAATTATTTGCACAAAGCATGATTCTTTCTTTACCATCTATAACAGCTCTACCTGTTGATGGTCCACCAATTACAGGAGGTTTCCAATCAAATCCTTTTGAGACGAGGTCATTGTATTCCTCCTTCATCCATTCTGTTGGTGTCGTCATATTATCCTAGTTTCCTCTTCAGATTTTCTAGCATATCATCACTCATTTTCTCAAGATCATAACTTGGCTTCCAACCCCATTCTTCACTTGCTGCGGAATCGTCAATTGAATCAGGCCACGAGTCAGCGATATTCTGTCTAGAATCTGGCTTAAAAGTACACTCAAATCCAGGCATTCTAGCACTTACACAATCTGCAAGTTCTTGTGCTGTAAAGCTCATTCCTGAAAAATTAAAGTCAGAATGATGTTTTAGGTTCTCTAAAGGGGCATCCATCAGGTCTAAGGTTCCCTTTATTGCATCAGGCATATACATCATAGGCAGTTTAGTATCAGCTCCAACAAAGCATTCGTATTTATTTTGTAGAACTGCTTCATAATATATTTCTACTGCGTAATCAGTCGTTCCTCCAGTTGGTCTGGTTTGCCAACTTATCAAACCAGGATAACGAATTCCTCTAACATCTACACCGTATTTGTGGAAATAGTAGTCACAAAGTAATTCTCCTGCAACTTTTGTGACCCCATACATAGTAGTAGGTTTTAGTACAGTTTCTTGAGGAGTATTCTCAAGCGGTGTTCCAGGACCAAAGACAGCAATAGAACTTGGGCAGAAAAGTCTCTGACCGCGTTCTTTGGCCACTTCTAGGACATTGTACAGTCCATTCAAGTTAACATCATAACACAACTGAGGATTGGATTCGCCAGTTCCAGATAAAATGGCTGCCAAGTGATAAACGGTGTCTATCTGATACTCATCTACAATTTTTTGGTACCCTTCTACATCAGTAACGTCACCCATTACACAAGGCCCACCTTCAGCTATGTTCTCAGGCATGGGTGTTTTGCGCCCCATAGCCACAACATTTTGACTTCCAAATCTCTCTCTTAAGGTGGTAGTTAAGTCCGTTCCAATTTGCCCCGCGGCACCAGTAACAAGAATATTTTTTTGTTCAGAAGTAGGCATGTCATATCACTTACACGCCTTTATTTTATATTGATTCCCAAAGCATCATTAAATGCTCGTTTCATGGGGCATTATGCGTGATGGTCTTCCAATCATAATTGTTAACCTCAAAACGTACGAACAAGGTTACGGTGCAGATGGTTTTGAGCTCTGTAAGATAATGGAAGAAATTTCTATAGAACACAATGTAAACCTAGCTGCTGCTGTTTCAGCCATTGATTTAGTTGATTATGCAGATAATTTGAAGATTCCTATCTTTGCCCAGCATGTTGATGGAGTAAATTATGGATCAAATACAGGCTCCATATTGCCTGAAGCCGTTAGATATTCTGGTGCAGTTGGTACATTAGTAAATCATGCAGAGTGTCAAATGAGTTGGAAAGAGATTGAGAAAACCATTAATCGTTGTAAGGAACTTGACCTTACGACGGTCCTTTGTACAGCAGATATAGAATCATCAGAGAAGGGTTCTCATCTAGATCCAGATATGATTGCAGTAGAACCTCCTGAATTGATAGGAGGAGACATCTCTGTTTCGACTGCCAAACCTGAAATAATATCAGATACAGTTGAAGTTGTAAAGAAAATAAATTCGAATATCTCAGTGCTTTGTGGGGCCGGTGTTAAAAATCAAGAAGATGTATCGAAAGCAATATCTTTAGGTTCAGAAGGAATCCTTCTTGCATCAGGTGTTGTAAAATCCTCAGAACCCCGAAAAGTTTTACTAGATTTAATTAAAGGATTATAATCAATTTTATATAGGGGCCAGAGTAGACAACCTCAGGTTGCCTACTGCTTGTATTTTTTTACAACTTTCAGGCCAGCCTATCCTTAAAACGGAGGAAAAAAAATGTCGATCGGAATTGAACCTTTAGGAGAGATGGTTCTCATTGAGCTAGAACAAGCAGCTGAAACAACAGCTAGCGGATTTATGCTACCAGAAGCAGCAAGAGAGAAAATGAATGTTGGAACTGTTGTTGCAGCAGGTCCAGAATCAGAAAATGTGAAGACTGGAGATAAGGTAGTGTACAAGAAATATGCAGGAACAGAATTAACCTGGGAAGATAGAGAATATCTCTTGGTCAAATCAGAAGATCTTCAAGCAAAGGTAATGTGAGGTAAAAATGGCAAAACAGATGATTTATGGTGAAGAAGCAAGAAAGAAGTTGTTGGATGGAATAACTGCCGCAACTGATGCAATTAAGGTTACACTTGGACCTAAAGCCCGAACTGTCGTCTTAGACAAATCTTTCGGAAGTCCAACAATTATCAATGATGGAGTTACTATTGCAAAGGACATAGAACTACCAGATGCCTACGAAAATATGGGCGCCCAATTGGTGAAAGAAGTTGCAAGCAAAGCACAAGATAATGCAGGTGATGGAACATCTACAGCAGCAGTCTTAGCACAGTCACTTACAACATATGGTCTCAGAAATGTTTCAGCAGGAATGTCTCCTGTAAATTTGAAAAGCGGTTTTGATAAGGCAATAGAAACTATTGTAACTGAGTTAAAATCAGCTTCAAAACCAGTCAAATCTGGAGAAGTTATTGAGCAAGTTGCTTCCATTTCGGCCAATAATGATTCAGAAATTGGAAAATTGATTGCTGGAGCTGTTGAGAAAGTAGGCCATGATGGAATTATAACAGTTGAAGAAGCAAAAGGAATTGAAACAGAATTAACAGTTGTCGAAGGAATGGAGTTTGACAAAGGCTACGTTTCACCATATATGATTACAGATCGTGAAAAGAGAGAAGCAGTTCTTGAAAAGCCTAGAATATTGTTAACAGATCATACAATTTCATCTGCACAAGATTTGATTCCTGCACTTGAATTAACGGCTAAACAATTACGAGCCCCTATTCTGATTATCTCTAAGGACTTGGAAGGAGAAGCATTAGCTACTTTGGTATTGAATACAGCTTCAAAAGTTGTCAGTGCTTGTGCAGTTAAAGCACCAGGTTTTGGTGATGAACAAGGTGAACAATTAGAAGATTTAGCCATTTTAACTGGAGGATCAGTTATCGTTAAAGATCAAGGTGCTGAAATCAAGGATATTTCAGAAGCTCATCTTGGAACTGCTGAAAAGGTAATTATTGGTAAAAATAAAACAACAATTATCAATGGTGGAGGAAGCAAGAAAAATATTGATGAACGTGTTTCTATTCTAAGAAGCCAGTCTAAAGTTTCAACCAGCAAATGGGACAAAGAAAAGTTAGACAAGCGTATTGGAAGATTGAGCGGTGGAGTTGCAGTTCTAAAAATTGGAGCAGCTACAGAAACCGAAATGAAGGAAAAGAAAGCACGAGTTGATGATGCACTGAATGCCACAAGAGCAGCAATGTCAGAAGGTGTTGTAGCAGGTGGTGGAGTTGCATTACTTCGAGCTTCTGAATCTTTAGACAAGCTTGCAAGCAAATTATCAGGCGAAGAATCAGTAGGTGTTAAAATTGTACAAGACGCACTTGCTATTCCATCACGTCAAATTGCAGAAAATGCAGGAGAAGACGGTTCAGTTGTTGTTTCTAAAATTCGAGAAGGAAAAGGTAATTTTGGATTTAATGCAAGAACAAACACTTATGAAGATTTGATGAAAGCAGGTGTTGTTGATCCAGTTAAAGTAACAAGAAATGCTATTCAAGCAGCTGGTTCAATAGCTGGTTTAGTATTAACCACAGAAACCTTAGTCTCAGACATTCCAGATGAAAGTGGCGGAGCAGGAATGCCAGCCATGCCTGATATGGGTGGAATGGGAGGCATGGGTGGAATGGGCGGAATGATGTAAGGATTTTATCCTTTCAATTCAACAAGTTTTTCCAAAACAGCTTCTGCGTGACCTCTAGCTTTTACTTTAGTCCAGGCTTCAGCTACGCTTCCTTCAGGATTTATCAAGTATGTGGTTCTTACAACTCCCATGTACGTTTTCCCATACATTGATTTTTCCTGCCAGACACCATAATCGGCTAGCATAGCACTTTCAGTATCTGCTAATAGTTCAACTTTGAGCCCGTGTTTCTCAATAAATTTACAATGTTTAGCCTCATTATCAGGACTTACTCCATAAATTGTGGCTCCATGTTCTTCAAATTTAGAACTTAATTCAGTAAATTCTTTTGCTTCTATGGTACACCCAGGAGTATCATCTCTTGGATAAAAATAAATCACAGACCATTTGCCTAGTAAATCATCTAATTTTATCATATTTCCATCTTGATTTGGAATAGCAAACTTTGGTGCTTTATCGCCAGCTTCTAATATTTTAGCCATACACTTCACTTAGATGTAGGATAATTAAAATTTACAGAGGAATGTTGCCGTGCTTTCTTTTTGGTCTTTCTTCTCTTTTGTTTCCGTATCTTTCTAAAGCGACAATCAATTCCTTACGAGTATCAC
>CACALG010000039.1 GCA_902533295.1 uncultured marine group III euryarchaeote
AGAACAAATTAAGATTTTAAGCAGACAGGATGATGTATATTGGATAGAACATAATTCTCAGATGGAATATTATATGCAAGATACAACAAGGGTTGTGAATGCTGTTGAAGCTTGGAGAACTGTATTAATTGATGAAAATGAACATATTGTAGAAGATCAATTCCACCAACATAACTACATTGATGGTACTGGGGTAGCTGCAGTAATAATTGACACTGGTGTTGATGCCGGGCATCCTGATTTTGATTATGATCAAGGAAAAACAATTTCTTATAAATTTGATAGGGCTAGTAGGACTTGGATAGAAGCAGAGAATTCAGATACTTCTAGTGGACATGGTACACATTGTGCAGGAACCGTAGGAGGTAATGGTGATGCGTCTGCTGGCGCTAAGAAAGGTGTTGCACCCGAAGCAACTCTAGTTGGAATGGGGGTTGGAGATATTGCATTCATTGATAATGCGGTAGAAGCATTTCAATGGGTATATGAAAATTCTAGACCTGATGCAAATCCTCTCAATATACGTGTTACTTCAAATTCATGGGGAAGTTCTGGTTCTGAATACGACCCTGCAAATGCAATTTCACAAGCTGTACTAAATTTAGTTTATGATAACAATGTAGTTTCAGTTTTTGCTGCAGGTAATTCGGGAGGAGATGGAAATGATTTACAGACAAATCCCTACTCAAATATTCCGTTAGTTATAGGTGTAGCGGCGCTAGAACATGACGGAAGTGGAATAGCCGATTTTTCTTCAAGGGGAGATATGACGAAACCTCAAACATGGCCCGATATCGGAGCTCCAGGTGTTAACATTTGGGCAACTGCCCCAAGAGCAACTCTAATTGATATCATACAAAGACCTACTGATGATGATCTATACTACATGGCCATTTCTGGAACCTCAATGGCAACCCCACATATTGCTGGTGTGGCTACACTGCTATATCAAGCAGCACCATCTCTTGGAATTGCTGACTACCTTTACGAGGACCACGCAGATTCAGAAGGTGAATGGTATAATGGAAGAATAGATACGTTTGTTACAGAAACTGAATTAATATTGGAATTGTCTGGAAGATACATAGAAAATGGACAGCCAAATGCTAATGGTTCCTACAGTAGAACTGGTAGCGAACATGATTGGGGGCAAGGTCATGGACTAATTGATGTGAAACATGCCGTGCAAATGGCACTTACTCTTGAAAGATTGAGAACTATGGATAATAATAATGATGGAATACCTGACAATTCAAATGTAACTGTTTTCGATGCTAGAGATAGTATGACTGAAATTAGCCATATCTACAATGATAGGGAATATACAGATACTTTAACTGCAGAGTGGAAAGGAGAATGGGCATATTTCATTGGCAGTGGTGGAACTTATATTACAGATTCGACGCATTATTTGCATGTGCCTGAAGGGGCAATAAAGGCAGAAATAACTCTTGCCTATCCGCAAGTAAATACAGATCAATGGACTGTTGCAAACATAGACATAACTGTTGATACAGACAATGATGGGTCGAATGATGCTCAAGGACAGACTGGTACGTCTTCAAATTCAAAATTTTACGAAATAGATATTGATGATTCAAGTAATGGCCATCTATGGATATTTGGTATAGAAGGAACTGCACTTGGTGCAAAACTAACACAAGGTGCAACGTTAGAAGAATATTGGGAACCTAGAGTTCCTTATGATGTAACTGTAAGAATATTTATGGAGGAAGGAAATCATCAAGTCGATGAGAATTTGACAAATTATGCCGATTACGCATGCTCGACTGATGGAGTGAATATGAATACACACAATCAAGCCTGCATTGCAAAATTAGAATTTGGAGAGCCTTCACAAACTTACAATGGTGATAATTATATTGAAATGAAATATCATGCATTTAATCTGAGTAGATTAGAAATTAAACCAGTTAGTGAAATAGCCCAAGAGAGTGGGTTTTGGACTGTAAAGAATACAGCCATTGTTGCTGGATTCACTGGATTTAGTATTGGAAGTATTGCTTTTGTTCTATGGGCTAGAAGACCTTTTGTTAAAGATTAAAAATGTGGTTGTAATTTTTCCATTATAGATGGTTTAGGTAATGCACCCACTAATCTGTCAACAAGTTCTCCGTTCTTAAAAATCATCATAGTTGGTATTGACATAATCCCGTGCTGCGAGGCCGTATTTGGATTTTCATCCGTATTCATTTTAGCAATAACAACATTTGAGTTTTCACTAGCTATTTCTTCTAAAACAGGAGCGATGGCTCTACAAGGGCCACACCAAGGTGCCCAAAAATCTACTAAGACTAAATCATTGCTTTGAAGTGTATCTTGAAAGTCTGCATCAGTTACGTTTATTGTACTCATTTTTGTTTCCTCATAAACTTGCTCAGAAATGTTTGAGCAACTATATTCTGCTGCAAGAAGAAGCCTGAATATAGTCTTTTTGATATACTCTCAGGAGTCCTCCGTAACGGACGCACTACTTGCCATTACATCACTGGAACTCTGAGGTGTTTTGCTCAAAGAGCAAGATGTGATTTCCTCGTTTGTTTAGCTGGGACGCGTGATAAACGAGGATTGCACTGTGTGTTGTTTATCTATTGGAGTTCCCCAATGTCTGTTGCAGTTATTCCGTAGTGATCCCAAACAGGTTGCAGATGTCTCTCGACTTCAGCCTTGAAATCAAATTCATCTGTTCTTGCCTGTTCTAAATCCATGTCCAAATCGTATACTTCGGAATTGATGGAACTAGCACCCCAATTTGGAATCCAAGTGTAGTTTCCTTCTTTGGCTGTACATGTAGCTGCATCAGTATGTGTAGCTTGATGGGTGTCCATATCGTAACATCCTGACGTGTGAGATGCTACAAGGGGCTCAATAACCATCCAGAAAGCCATTCCTTCTGCTTGATGAGTTTGAGCTGCTTCTAGAGTTTCATCTGTTGTCATTTTACTTGCATATCTGATTGCGGCCTGTGAATATGTGATAACTAAATTCTTTACAACTGTATCTGCATGATCTTGCTCAGTTGTTATACCATCATTATTCAAGACATCTCTTCCAGCTTTCATTGAATCAAGAATAGCTAAACTTGGATTATCTGTACCAAAATTACTTGCTCTCTTTGCACCAGTTGCATAAGGACCACAACCTGGTGATGAACCATGGAAGAAAGCCCAGCCTTCATCCCAATTGTGAACAGCATTAGCTGTTCCTTTGGTTTCCTTATCGATAGCAGTGTTTAATTCATGTATGACATATGCTGTCATTAAGACATTTTGAATACCTTTTTCAATTGCTTGTTCTCTGACTGAGTCAGATTTACCTTCAAACTGACCTGTTCCTTGAATAGCAGACATTACGAAAGCATCAATAGAGCCTGTTTGGTTATAGTAATCATCATAAGGGTGCATTTTGCCTTCAGCAGATGCAAAACCTTGTAAAGTTCTCATTGAACTTCCTTTATCTGAATGAACTCCATCCTTGTAGATAGTTTCTATTTCAGACCATTTAAATTCCTCTGCGAGAGCTTTTATGTCACAGACATCTTCAACGAGTAACCGATGTGAGTCTACATTAGTTGCATACTCATAACCACCATCTTCGCCTGGATCTGAGTCTACTGTATCTTCTTCATCGTCGCTAAGACATCCTGTGAATGCCGATATTACGACAAGCATAGCTAAAAACATAGCACTATTTTTTAGTTGCATTTTCTATCACCAAAATTTAGGTCACCCTAATTTAGGGTAGCCTAAAAAAAGCTGATATATATAATTTAGGGTACCCTAAACTTCGCGATAATACATTTTTTATAATAGACGTTGTATCGTCGATTATGGCAATTATGGATGCTTTGTCAGAAAGTGCTGAAATGATGATAAAAAATATCAATGAATTGGCATCAAATGGAGATAGAGTTAGAACCTCTGATCTTTCTGAAAAAACGGAATTGAAACCTGCTAGTGTTACTGAAATGATTCAACGATTAGGTGAGATTGGATTAGTAGATTATGAGCCATACCATGGCGTTCACTTAACAAAACAAGGCCAACATGTTGCCAATGTTATTGACCATAGATTCAATATATTGAAAAGATTTCTAACCGAAATACTTGGTGTTGAGAAAGAAGAAGCTGCTGAAGTAGCTTGTAGAATGGAACACATTTTAACAAAAGATGTTGAAGATAGATTGAGCTATTTTTTGGGAGTAGAACTCGAAAAAGAATCTGATCTCTTTTGTCACAAAGTGAATATCGATACAGAAACTGAACCTGAATTTGTTTCTTTGACTAATTTTAAAGAAGGTAAAACTGGAACAGTACGTCTTGTTTTAGAAAAAAGCGAACTAACTGACACGTTAGAAAAAGCAGGATTATCTCCTGGCCGTACAATTATTGTAAAAAAAGCCAATGGCAAATCATATGATATTGAAACAGAGAATGGCACTTTATCCTTAGACAGTGATTTGGCCTCAAAAATCATAGTTCAGAATTAATGGCTTCCAAAGGAGTTCTTTACATTATAATTAGTGGACCTAATGACTATCAGAGAGCTATAGAAGGGCTCAGAATGGCTGAATACCAAGCCGGCGAAGGAACGCATGGTGTTGCATTGATGCTCCAAGGTGAAGGAACGGAATGGCTAAGAGATGGTAATGAAGACTATAGAAAAGAAATCCAAACTTCTATTGGTGTAGTGCATGAACTTGGTTCTCCTGTTTTCATTTGTGGAGCCTCAAAAAATGAAAGAGGCCTAACTGCATCAATGAAGGATTATCAATTTACTAACTCATCAGCACCTAAGCGAATAAGTCAAGTTGTCAGTAAGGGATGGCAACTAGCGATTTTTTAGACTCCAAAATGAATTGAATAAGTTAATTTCTGTTTCACCCCATAAATCAAGCTTGAAAGTACTGTAAAGAAAAATTATACCGTAAACAAGAGAACCTACAATCAAAAGAAGAAAATGTGAAATATCGATTGTTGTCAATGCAAATACTGGAATCCCAGATAACAAGGACAAAAGAATTATAGATATTATTCTTTTCCAAGGGTATAAATCTACAAATTTTGATTCCAAAGTACGTATTGATTGATACATAATAGCTATTGTTGATAACCAAGTAACAAACACTGTTGCAAAGGGTATCCCCAGTAAACGATTATCTCCCTCCAATGACGTAATCAAATAATAACTAAGAAGAACATTAATTGTTGACATTGCAAGGGTCAAACGTAACAAAAACTTAGTTTGACCACTGGCCATTAATATCCATCCAATCCTAAATGAATATGTTGGCAGTAGAATCATATATATTGTGAAAATAGATACTGCACCCTCATATTTTTCAGTAAACATTGTTATTATCAATGGTTCAGCCATAATGAGTAAGAAAATTGTTAATGGGAAGAATAGAAAGGCTAATTTTTCAATACTTTTACTGTAGAGATCTCTCATCACATCTAAATTATTATCTTTATGTGCCTTAGATAAACGAGGTGTGATGACCTGTCCTGCTGATTGAGTGAACCAACCGAAAATTGGAGCCCATAATGAACCTAAATAATACACTCCAAAAACAGACGTAGAAAAGAACATGGCCACTAAATATTTATCAATATTTACATTTATTACATAAATCATTGCCGTCAGGCCAACTGGTATTCCATAAGACAGCTGATTCTTGTAATATGTATTACCTGTAGAAGATTTATTCAGATAATTTAGGTAGATATATCCTATAACTATTATAGCTTTCAAAATTGCAGTAGCTATTATTCCGTGAATTATTCCTAAAGTTGATGGATTAAACCACGCTGCAGAGGGTAAAACTACAATATCAATTATAGTAAAGCCAATCATTGATTGCATTGCTAAAGATTCTTTGCCTTCTAAAACAAGTAAATTCTGAAGAGGCATGACTAAAAGCATAATTCCGGTGTATATGCCAATCAGAAATATAAACGGTTGAAGGTGGTGTTCTGGTAATAGATTCTTCATCATTTCAGAACCTATTAATGATGCGAAAATTATGAAGACTGAAGAACAAACAACTATAGACCATGTTTGTTTAACAAGAAGTGGATGTTCATCTGTCTC
>CACALG010000040.1 GCA_902533295.1 uncultured marine group III euryarchaeote
CTTTTCCGACATGGTCGGCATTTTTGATAAGAACCAGCGCATCTGATAGTGAATCGTGTCTCATATTTCTTACCTCAATCGTATTTTTTGAATCCTAGCTCCATGGCTTTATCTCTGAAACATTGTCTACACAAGTTCAGACCATAACGTCTTACAAGTCCGCGTTTTCTATCACATAAGACACATCCTTCGATACGTCCACGGTATACTACACGTTCCTTTATTTTCACGTCATCAATGTTCATACTTTGAAAACCTCCAAGGAAAATTTCTTCTGCATGAATTCTTGGCATTCTTCCGCATTAATTCTGTGGTTTTTGCCAACTCTTTTACTCTTAATTTTTCTTCGAGAGACTCTGAAACCAGGCCTTTCAAAAGCAATAGCAACATCAAGCCCAAATATTCCAATATCAGGGTCATAACTCTCATTTTCGTATCCCGTATAATCAGGAATTCCAAAACTCAATCCACCTGTTTTAGAGAAACAATAGTTGGGCAATCTATTCTCACGAACCCATAATGATTCTCTGATAATTTTCTCAGCAGCTGCACCTCTAAGCGTAACTTTACAACCAATAGGCATTCCAAGACGTATTCCTAAATCACGGTTAGTGGATTTTGATAAAGTCCTTGTAGGTTTAGACCCACTTATCTTTTCCAAGACACTTTCAGCTTTTGCTAATCTCTCACCAGCTTCACCTACTCCAATATTTAGAACAACCTTAGCTATTCTTAATTCTCTCATAGGATTCATACTTTAACCTCCGGAAGAGAAACCATAGCTTTCTTTTCCCCAACTACAAAAGTGTATGATTTTATGGTTTGAAATTCCTCGTACATAACTAGATTTGGTTTTGTACTACGTGTGGTTTCCATGCCTTTAATTTTAGATATAGAACCTACATGCGATCCACCAGTGATAAGTGCCTGAACGCCTTCTTTGAATTCTAGTACTGATTTTGTTTTCATATCTGGCAGAGTAATTTGTAAAACATCACCAGTCTTTACTTTTTTATCAGACAGAATATTTGTCCCATCGTGTAAATTTAATTGAGTCTTGCCACCCTTGATAATTCTTTTGTTTTCGACACGTGCCAGTTTCCATTTTGATTCTGCAGGCTTGATTTGAACGAATTCAAGTCTACCATGATTATCAATCATTGTTCTGAAGTATTTTTTCATTTTAGGTAAAGAAATTACGTCCATCAATCCTACGGCAGTTTTTGGTTTTCTTACAACTCTTTGGTCGATTAATACTTGACCTGCATGAAGAATAATCTTAGCCTCACGGTTATTATCACAAACCTTCAGATAATCTCTTAGGATTGTAGATATTGGTATAGCTCCTTCTAAGGAATGCTTACCAGGCATAGGTCTAGTAGTCCAAACATTTTCTTTTCTTGCAATATTCCAAGAACGCGGTGCAACTAAACGCTTCAAGTGGTCACTACTCATTCGGAACCTCCCTTGAGCCTATCAATCAGTTCAGCTTTTTTGCCACTTACAGGCAATCCTTTTTCTTTCAAAGCATCCTTTAATTGAGGAACAGTCATACTATCATAATCTGCATCTTCACCCTCGTCTGTTTCTGTTTTATCCTCAGAAGTTTCTTCTTCGGTTTCTTCTTCTACAGGCCCTAAGGTTTCTGCTTCATATTCATCTTCAGCCGCTTCAAAATCAGAAATAACTTCATCCGTCCATTCAACAGATTCATTTACTCTACTCAATAATTTTCTCCGCCTCATATCTGACCAATCAGGATTAATGATTACAACATTCGATGCATCAATCGGTCTCTGTAATTCTGTACCGTCTGATTTGAAATAAGTAAAATTCTCAACGTATATTTTCCGTCCTTTTCGGTCAACCTTAGCAATTCTTGTTGCTGATTTCGATTTACCTTCTCCTCTAACAATCATAACACGATCGCCTTTTCTAACGGACATAGATCGTGGATACATGAATCCTCTAGCCATCTGTCTTTCCCGAAGTCCTCTATCTATTGGAGCTGCCATCTCGCGATGCCTACGGTGATAAGGGGCCGTATATCGGGCGAGTCTCTGTTTTCTTGGTTGTTTTGAACTCATATTATCATACAATTGTCGTTGCAGCAGCAGCAATACGTGGCCATCTTTCTGCAGCTTCTCTTGATACTGGACCTTTGATTCCAGATCCTTTGGTTTCTCCTTGCTCGTTAGTTAATACAGCAGCATTATCTTCAAACTGGACCATAGTTCCATCTGCTCTACGATAAGGCCTTCTACATCTCACAATAACGGCACGAACCAATTGCCTGCGCATTTCGGGTTTTCCTTTTTTCACGGAAGCAACGACCATGTCGCCAACTCCTGCGGCAGGAGATCTTCTGTGAACTCCTTTGTAATTAAGAACAGTAACGATTTCAACAGTTTTTGCTCCACTGTTATCTACACAATCAAGTCTAGCACCTTGCGGTAATCCTCTCATTTGCCTTCCTGCAATAGCTCTCATGCATCCCTCCTTTCTATCACGACGAATGATTTTGTCTTTGATAGCGGTCTACATTCCATTAAAGTAACTAAATCACCTTCAGCAGCACCCACACTTGCAGGGCTGTGAGCATTAATTTTTGATGAACTTCTAGCATATCTTTCGTATTTCGAATCGTATTTCATTTTATCAATTTGAACTACGATGGTCCTCTGCGCTTTTGCCTTCAAGACAGTTCCACGTAGTATTTGCCCTCTAACAGGCAAAGTTCCATAGAAAGGGTCATTTGGGTCTCCATCCCAAGGATTTGCTGGCTTATCGACATCCACGCCGATATCACGAGGTTCTTCCTTACTCATGCTTTCACCTTCTTTATTCTATCTTGCGGTCGATATGCAATTTTAGAACCAACAATTTCTCCATTTTCAAACATGAATTTTGCAGGCCTTTTGCTTATAATCTTCTTCAAACCATTTGTTTCTATAACGACAGTTTCACGAGTTTCATCAATAATCATACCTGAAACTCCGCATAAACTAGGGTCACTATGGTGTGAAATTGTGACATTTTCTCCAATGAATTCAGTTCGACCATCCATTATTCGACCTCCACTGGAAAACCCATGTCTGACAACACTTCATTGACCTTTCTCGTATGGTCTCCCTGAAGTTCGATTACTCCTCCTTTTGAGGTTCCACCGGTTGCGCATTTCGTTTTCAATTGCTTAGCCAAGTCACTGATATCGACACTTTTGCCCATACCATCAATCACAGTAACTAATTTCCCATATCTACGCTTCTCTACGTGTACTTTAATCGATTGTTGTTCTCTTACAATATCTTCCATTGCGAGTAATTCTTTAGGCAAACCAGTTAATGGATCAATTTCAACCATTGTGTTCAGCCTCCAGTTCTATTTCTCGCATAATTGTTGTTAATCTTGCTATTTGTTTCTTCAAAGCTCGCATTCTTCCAGGTGAAGTTGGTTGTCCACCCATAGAAGCAACACCTCTCTCATTCATTAATTCTGAGCGAAGTTCACGAAGTCTTGATTCTCTCTCTTCGGGTTGCATCTCTCTGATTTCAGAAGGTTTCTTCAAACTCATTTCTTTTCACCCTCCTCTTTCTTTTCTTCACCTTTGGATTCCTTTGCCTTAGGCTTTTCTTTAGAACTTTCTTCTTCCTTAACTTCTTCAGTTTCTTCTTCCTTAACTTCTTCAGCTACAGGAATTTCAGGTTTTGCAACCTCAATTTCATCAGGTAACCTTGCATCTGGTTTCATGATTGCTACTTTGACTCCAATAGTACCAGGCTTGAGTTTTGCTTGAGCAATCCCAACATCCATTAATTCTAATGCAGTTTCACCACAAAATTTGATGTGACCAGACAAGAATTTTTCAGTTCTGTGTCTTAGTCCCGTTAATTTACCAGCAATCGTGATTTGGCAACCACGAGCTCCAGCATCCATTATGCGTTGTAGCATAGAATTTCCAGCTCTTCTATAATTCCATCCGCGCTCTAAAGCGTTAGCTACTTTTGCAGCCATAATCAAAGGATTCAAAGCGAAATTGTTCACTTCACCAGCTTCAACTTGTAAATTTTCATAGCCGAATTTTCTTTCCAATTCTTCGGTTAATCTTTGGATATCGCTGCCTTTTCTACCAATTACTAATCCTGGCCTTTCAGCAGAGATTCTAACGTGTGTACCCAAAGGAGTTCTTTGTATTGAAAGCCCACCAAAACCAGCACGTGCAGTTCTCTTTTGTACGTGATCATGAACTTGAACGCGCCTTACACGTTCTTTCAACATTTCTTTTACAACAGTCATTTCAATTCCTCCAATACAACTTCAACATTTGCACTTTCTCTCATTTTAGGTGTGGCTCTTCCTCTAGCTCTTGGAAAACGAGCTTCGAAAGAGGTTCCACGAGAAGTAGCGATATGTACAATTCTCCAGTTTTCAATATCAATGTGAATAGCTTCACCATTGTTTCCTGCAGATTCAATTATTTTTAGAATTGCAGCAGCCGTTTTCATAGGATATCTTCCAGTTGAGATTCCTTTACCTTTTCTGTGACCTACTTTTCCATCGTGTCTCTTGAATGGAACAGCTTGTTCCTTTCGTATTACTCTTTCTAAGTAACTTTTGGCTTTTTCAAGTTCCATACCTTTCAAAGCATGGCATACTTCTCTGGCAGCCTTAGGTGAGATATTCACTCCAACACCACGAGCAGCAGCATGAATTTCGGGATCGTATGGAAATGAGAAACCTTTCATAATATCACTTCAACGGCATAAATTTAGATGACTTGGTAGCGCCGACTCCAGGTCCTGTGTGTGTAGGGGACGTTCTTGTAGGGGCTAATTCCCCAAAGTAAAGTCCAATCATCTCGGGCATAATTTCTAAGTTTACGAATTCTTTTCCATTATAAACTGCAAAAGATCTTCCTACAAATTGAGGAATAATTATCATTTCACGGCGGTGAGTTCGTATTACTTTGTCCGGTTTACTATCAGAATCATTAATTAATTTGGCTTGTTCTTTACTCAAACCTCTTCTGAAGGATCTTCTTTGTCTAGAAGGTACAATTTTTATGAAATCGTCAAAATTCAATTCTTGAAGCTTTTCGATAGTCATTCCGCGGTAAGTGAATTCTTTCTTACGGCGTACTTGAATACCTGCCTTCCTCTTTCTCTCTCTCCTTCTTGCAGCCTTTGGCGTTGCAAGTCCCTTTGTCCTACGGGCCATTAACGCTTACCTCCAGTTCGTTTGGCAGCTATGTGCCCAACTTTACGGCCAGGAGGTGCTGTTCTTGATACTGTAGATTGAACACCAACAGTCTGTTTTCTTCCACTACCGTGCGGGTGATCAACAGCATTCATTGCAACTCCTCTAACTTTAGGCCAAATTTTTGGCCTTGAACGAGTACGATGGAAATTCTTACCTGCTTTTGCTATTGGTTTTTCTCCTCTTCCAGAGCCAGCTACAGCACCAATAGTAGCTCGACACATATTGTCTAGAGTCTTTTGAGCTTTTGATGGTAATCTAACAGTTGTCATTTTTCCATGAGAGATAATTGTTGCAGCTTGTCCTGCAGCTCTGGCTAATTTGCCTCCATCTCCAGGTTTCATTTCGACATTGTAAATTTTTGTTCCTTCAGGTATAGAACCAAGATATGCAGTGTTTCCTTCCTCTATTTCAGCTCCATGACCTGCGCTAACTTCTTGTCCAAGATGCATCCCATCATGAGCTATCATGGTGTAAGTTCCATCTTGATCCTCAACTTTAGCCACAGGAGCTGTCCTGCCTGGGTCGTGCAATAATTCTACTACTTTACCACTTGAAGATTTAGCTCTAGGATGTCTTGCTTCACCCTTGAAACG
>CACALG010000041.1 GCA_902533295.1 uncultured marine group III euryarchaeote
CTTTTACAGTAAATATCGAGCATAATATCTTCAGCATCATCTAGTGAATAAGTATCATCATTCCAATAACAACAACTATACTTCAGGTTTTTTCCCAAGCAGTATTGAAAAAACTCAGAATCTACTTCGTAATGTTGGTTGTTAGCATCATCTGTATTAACGGCAATCTGGCCAGAACCAGCTTCTTTGATAAAATTTTCATACTCTTTTTCCAGATTCGATTTTTCCATCATTCGAAGTCTTTGCTTACCTTGACCCCGAACCCCCCTCCTTAATAGAAAATCAGGAATGAGCCCTCTTGAGATAAATGTATTAAACCACATTAAGCACCATAAAGTCGTTCTTTTATGGAATCATCTGGCACATCACGAATGTTCCAAACGATTCCTATTTTTGATAAACACCACAAGATGTAGTGACAAATATCGATTTGATACCATTTATGACCTTGTTTCTCTGAATTAGGAAAAGCGTGGTGGTTGTTATGCCACCCTTCTCCCAGTGTTAGTATAGCAACTAGCAAATTATTCACACTTCCGTCTTTGGTATCGTATGTTCGGTGCCCAAAAACATGACAAACTGAGTTGACCATAAACGTTGCATGGTAGAGAAACACAGTACTAACGAAAAATCCCCAAAGCAACAATTCCATTCCATTTGTATTGTATTGACTATAATTTACGGCCATATATTCTCCTAAACTGTAAAGAAAAACAGCTAAACTAAGTGGAGCAAAGTAATGATACTTGTCCAACCATCTTAGTTCGGGATATTTCATCAAATCCCCAACATATTCTTCCTTAGTTGGCGAATTTGCAGGAGACATAATCCATCCAACATGAGCCCAAAAGAATCCCTTAAGAGTAGGAGTATGAGGGTCTTCAATTTGTTCAGTATATTTGTGATGATGCCTATGATGAGAAGCCCACCAAATAGGGCCCATTTGAGCAGAACAAGTTGCAGAATAGGCCAAGAAAAATTGGAAGAGACGATTGGTTTTAAACGATCGATGAGAAAACAATCGATGAAATCCAGCAGTTATTCCAAACATTCTGATGAAATACATCAGGAAGACCATAAACAAGGCGAAAGAGGAGGGATAAACAGTGAGAGCAAATATTGCCCCTACATGCACTGAAAGGAAAGGTAAACTAACGACCAAAGAGAGCTTTTCACCAGGTAACCTGTTCTCATAGGCTTCAAGCACTTGCTTTACCGCCTTTCAAAACCATTTGAACATCATCAATAGTTCCATTTGCAAATCCAGCCTCACAATAACTGAAATAATAATTCCAGAGATTTATAAAATACTGATCAAAACCCAGTTTTTTGATATCATCAATATTCTTGTTGAAATTTTGATTCCATAAATTAAGAGTAGTAGCATAGTGAGGCCCAATTCTTTCTAAATCATCAACCCTCATCTCTGTCAAACTTACAGAATTTTTCATAGCAGCCACAGAAGGAAGCAAGCTACCTGGAAATATAAATTTCTGAATAAAATCACATCCTTTTCGATAAGCATCATAATTCTCATCAGGATAGGTTATAGCCTGGATGACTGCCGTCCCATTAGGTTTCATTAGGTTTTCAATTCTAGAAAAATAAGGATTGAACAAATCAAATCCAATAGCTTCAATCATTTCAACTGAGATAATTTTATCGTAGGCGCCTTCTATATTTCTGAAATCAATTAGTTGCACATCGACATTATCCTGTAAACTTTCCTTTTCAATCAATTCTTTCACATACTTGCATTGTCTTTCTGATAAGGTAATGGTTGTTACTTTACAACCAGTTCTGGCAACCGCTCTCTTAGCTAAAGCACCCCATCCAGAACCAATTTCTAGAATATGATCATCTGAATTTATATTTGCCTTATCTAAAATTTTATCTATTTTATTAATTTGTGATTGATAAAGAGAATCATTTTCAGCTTCAAAGTAGCCACATGAGTAAGTCATAGTATCATCAAGAAAAGTCATGAACATTTCGTTACTCAAATCATAGTGATCCTGAATATTTCTTTTACTTCCAGAAAGAGTATTTCTTCTCCTCCAGTGACCAATTCTGGCGAATATTTTTGATAGAAAACTCCAACCAATATCAAGCCCGGACAATTTATTTTTGTTTAAGATGAGAATAGTTATCAAATTTGTTAAATCATCAGTGAACCATTCACTTTTTGCATACGATTCAGCAAACCCCAAGTCTCCTCCTAAAACGGCCCTTTTGTAGAATTTAGGAGAGACAATTTCAATTGTGACCTTAGGCTCTCCATGCCCGAAAGTTTTCGACATATCATCATTTAGGATTACAGTACCTTGTTCTATGTTATCAAGAAATCTGAAAATAACGTTTCTATAATAACTTTCAAACATTATACGACATCTAGAACAAGAGAAATATAATTAATTCCGAATAGAAAACTGAAAACCCGAATCGCTCTAGGCGACACGAGTAATCATTTCTGGTGTAATTCCATGCTCAGTTACAGCATAAATCATTACAGCAGCCTTTTCAGGGTGATTACGAATTTTCTTAATGATTAATCTATTTTCGAACTCAGCAGCCATCCTTCCAACTTCAAGTTGAATGACGACATCACAAATAGCTTCGATTTGACTGTGAATTCTAGCATCATGAGATCCTTCTGAAATGGTATACATTACAGTACCACCATTTGCTTGCGCATACTCTTTGATAGTTCTCATAGCAGATAATACTTCAATAGGATTGTAGTATTGCATAAAGAAATCTAAAGAATCTACGACAACACGGAAAGGAGATCTTAATTTAGAAATCTCATAAGTCATATCTGCAACAAAATTAATTTGATCAGATGTGGAACCATACTGGCCAATATTTCTTAATTCAGCAACAGATAACCCTTCTTGTTTGAAGCGAGAAGCTTGTAATTCTCTTGACAAAACTTTTTCAAAATATTGTGTACCAACATTTACAATTCGCAAGTCAGTAGGCCAACGATACTGTTCAAATGTGTCAATTAATTCATCAGAAGTTTCATCCGTTGAAAAATAAACAACATTTTCAGATCCAACACCTGCCGAAGCAAATTGTTTTGCTAACAATTCTTTTCCAGAACCAGAAGATCCTTCAATCAAAATTGAACTGCCTAGGACGATGCCTTTCTCTTCAATCAAAGCTTCATCCAGTCTTTCTATGCCTGTTGATACTAGTTCTGCCATTTTAGTCACCTATTACTTTATCTGATAATAATTTTAATGCCGATCCAAGATCCTCATCAGTCTGTTCTTTAACAGTCAATAACATACTGTAAATTTCTCTAATACGCATTGAATTACCCAGAACGTTGATAAATTCTCTCAGAACTTTTGGCTCAGAATAAATACTCAAACCATTAACTGAGTCGAACATGACAAAACGCCTTTTAGCTTTCAACCGCCTTTCTAAAAGAGAAATGTTCAAAAGAATAGATTCCAACATAGTTGGAGACTCAACATACAGAGTTCTTGGATCGCCAGTAGTACCTCCAACAGTCATTGAAACTAGATCAACAAAATAAAGATCAGATAAATCTGCTTTAGCTTCTTCTAATTCATTAATAATATGTGAAGAAGGTCTAGAAGTTGTAACATAAATTCCTCCTAATTTTTTATTCAACAAAACACTTGCAATTTTAACAGAATCTTCGTGGAAAGTTTCTGCGCCAAGTGAAATTGTGGTTAGCGTATCACCATCATTAATACTTTTAATGATTGATTGTGCAATATCTTTGATGCTCATGTAAACGCTTGACCTCCATCCTGTCCCCATTTTAGTAGTGGAACAACAGCAAGTCCAACAGGCGTTAGTTCAATCAAATGCCTTGCACGTGAATGTTTCGTACCTCGCATTTTAACAACTTGTAAACTTCTCAACAAATCACCTTGTCTGATAATATTACCCATAAGAATAACTCCATCAGCTACAGCTTCTTCTACACCAAAAATAGAATAAGTTTGTGTATTAGAATCTACGACAGTCTCTGAAATTAATAGAGTAGTACATCCAAAGGTACTCAAGAACTGACTTAATCTAAAAATAAAGTTTCTGATACTTCCTCTGTCTGGTAATTGATAACATACAGCAGTAATAGAATCAATAACAAGCCTAGTAACTCCTAATTCGTCGACAATATCTTCGAAAGCACCCAATAGCGCTTCCATATCCTTAGAAGTGTAAGTTCCATCCAATCTTTCAACACCCAATCTGTCATTAATAACAGTCAAATCAAAAATGTTTAATTTTCCTTCTTTAACTAAAGATTCATCAAAGAAACCATAAGTTTGAAGATTTGACAACATCTTCGATGAAGGCTCAGTTACAGAAATGTAACAGCAAGTTTCACCAGCCTTAGCCCCATTTATCAAAAATTCCATTGCTAATGTAGTTTTACCGGAGCCAACAGTCCCAGCTAACAAAACAATGTTCCCAATAGGCAACCCCCCGTTCAAAATGCGATCGATTCCTTCAATATGCGTTTCACATTTGTCTCTTGGTCGACCGCCACGTGGGTCCAAACTGATTGGTTTTGTTACGTCCTTTTTTGCCATTTTATCACTCGTCAATTATGAACTGGTCAATGAGGTATTGTCGAACCCTCTTTTTCAATGTTCTCTCAGTAATTTTTTCAACTTGACTATTGTCATGCATAACCTGAATTTCTCTCTGAATTTCAACAGGCAGTTCAGCCCAAGCGACAGGAGGTTTCTTAGGTAACAATCCTCTCAAATCTTTTGGATTTGCCTGTGCAAAAATCTCTTCAAATCGTTCTTTTACACGACTGTCAAAGAATTCGTCAGCTTCTTTTTCAACTTCATTATAGGCTTTAATCAATTCTTCTTCAACAATTTGTCC
>CACALG010000042.1 GCA_902533295.1 uncultured marine group III euryarchaeote
ACAGCAGAATAAGATACATCATCACCTTTTCCACGTTCAATCTTCATTATTTCAAATTCGGAACTAAAACTGTCTGCATATGACATAATTGCATATTCATCACCTTCAACCTCAAGAGCACCATGTATTTTCATACGAACATCTTCACCGTCCTGGTTCTCAAAGACTTCTATATCTTCATCTTCTTCCACGACACTTGTTTCTGTTTTAGATCCAAATAATGCACTTGTCCAACTTTTACCGTTGGTTTCTTCCTCAGTAATTTCTCTTCCCATTCCTTTTGACCATGAATCAATAATATCTTCTTTATTCATTCCAATCTTCAATTCAGCTTTTTTCCAGTTATTAATCATCCATGGGGGCTTATCGAATTTTGTTGTAAGAGCTTGTAAAAACATTCGTAAATCATTAGGATTCTCAGATCCTAGTTTGAGTTCAATAAGTGAATTGCGTGGGTTCCCAAAGAATCCTTTGTACTTTAATGCAGTCAATCTAGCTTTGAATCCAGCAAAACGAAAAGAAACACTCCAATTCATTTCATCAAAACCGCTACTTCTTAATTTGACTTTTGCATTCTCATCAACAGTAGTACATGCCTCCCAAAATTTCTCTCCAAAATCTGTAAACCAGAGTACACCAAATGTAGCGCGGTTATGTGTTTGAAGCCTACCAGATTTTAATGCTCTAGTATTTACCAAGGGATGCTTACTTCGTGGCTGAGCTATCAATGTGACAGAATGCACTAATTTAGCACAAATAGGCATGCATAAAATAGCACCGCTAACTTTAATAACGCCACACTACCAGCAAAGTTAGGCCTTTGGGCCATTTACGGTAATCAATTCACAATCGGCTTTTGGTTCTTAACCAAGAGCTTTAAGACGGATTAATCCGCACTTGGTTCAGGTCTTAAAAGCAAGAGGTGGTAAATATGAATATAGACCCAACAAGTAGTAAATACGTAATTAAAGCTTCAATTCGAGCAAATGGAGTCGTTAACAAATCTGATGTTGTAGGAGCCGTTTTCGGCCAGACAGAAGGATTATTAGGTGATGAGTTAGATCTTCGTGATCTTCAGAAAAGCGGGCGCATGGGCCGTGTTGAAGTAGAAATAAAAAGTGATAAAGGCAAGTCAACAGGAGAAATCGTTATTTCTTCTAGTATGGACCAAGTTGAAACATCTGTTTTTGCAGCAGCATTAGAAACTGTAGAACGTGTAGGTCCTTGTAAAGCAACTGTAAAAGTTACATCATTAGATGATAGTCGTGCAACTAAGCGCGAAGTTATTATTGAGCGTGCAAGATCTTTGTTGCTCAGTTTAATCAAGGATTCGAGAAGTGCAGGTTCAAATATTACAGATACAGTTCGTCAGGTACTTCAAACAGAAGAGATTGTTCGATTCAAAGGCAAGTTACCTGCAGGGCCTAATGTAGAAAGTAGCGATGCAGTTATTGTCGTAGAAGGCCGTGGAGATGTTCTTAATTTATTAAAGCACGGAATCAAAAATTCTGTTGCTGTAGAAGGTACTAACATTCCTAAAGAAGTAGTAGGCTTGAGTAAAGAAAGAACGGTAACAGCATTCGTCGATGGTGACAGAGGTGGAGAAATGATAATTCAAGAGTTATTACAAGTAGCTGAAATTGATTTCATAGCGCGCGCACCAGATAATACCGAAGTCGAACATTTGACACATAAACAAATTATGAAATCATTGAGAGACAAAGTTACAGCAGAATTATTCATGGAGCAAAACAAATGGGCTAGACCTGGTTCTAGCTCTAAAGCTCCAGCAAAGAAAACTCGAAGGGGAACTAAAGCTAAAGCAGCTCCCGCATCAAAAAAAAAATGATAAACCTGAAGAAACTGTAGAACCTGCAGAAACTGCAAAACCTGCAGCAGCAGCAAGTCCGCATTACTTAGAACAATTGAATCAACTTGATGGTTCAAAGAATGCAAGATTAATGATGGGTGAAGAGTTAGCTGATGAAGTTTTGATTGTAGGGCTTCCTGAGGTTCTTGAATCTCACAAAAACAATGGCGTAGATACGTTGATTATGGATGGAGTAATAACTCCACACTTAGTCGAGTTAGCGCCTAAAGCAGGAATAAAAACAATTGTGGCTAAAGGCAAGGCAGTACTCCCAAGAGAGCCAATTGGTCTTTCTTTATTTACAGCAGAAGATTTAGCATAAAACTTCATAGATATTAGTTAGCCAAATGGTTATATCCTACTCCAGTTGTGAGCTTACGCTATGGCCGATGAAGCTAATATAGATGAAGAAGGTTTACGACGTTCTGCACGTAGTCAAATTATTGTAGACACTATTGAACGTAGTTTAGAAAAGATGATGTTTGTTGAATCCAATCTTGGCAAAGAGATGGAACCTCAGGATCTTTTCCAAGTAAAAAGAGAAGCAGTAGCTGCTGTTGCTGAATTGAAATATGCAGTTTCTGTACTGACTGGGAAGCTAGAGATTTAATGTCTTCACGTCTCGTGCTCGCCCTGGATGAAACAGATCCAGTTCGAGCTCTAGATGTAGCTAAGAGTGTAGCCCCTTTTGTAGCTAAAATA
This sequence comes from uncultured marine group III euryarchaeote, assembly GCA_902533295.1. GTDB lineage: Archaea > Thermoplasmatota > Poseidoniia > MGIII > CG-Epi1 > CG-Epi1. The sequence continues at coordinate 2,573 of CACALG010000042.1, forward strand.
AAGATAAATTATCCTTTAGTTTTATCTGCAGGACTTGAAATTGTAACAGAGATTTCCAAATTTAGTCCAGTAATTTGTGATTTTAAAGTAGCAGATATTCCGAACACAAATAGACTAATTGCTAAGGAAGCTTTCGAAGCCGGTGCTTCTGGAATTATAGCCCATGCCTTTCCAGGGCCAGAATCTCTAAAAGCAATAAGAGAAGTAGATTCTACTAAGGATATGTATATTGTAATTACAATGTCTCATCCTAAAGGCGGTGATTTCTTCGATATAGAGAATTTTTGTAAGCTTGCATTAGAAGTAGGAGCCACAGGAGTTGTAGCACCTGCAACTAGACCTGAAGATGTTGCCAAGGTCAGGAATTTAGTAGGAGATTTGGAAATAATATCACCAGGAGTCGGCGCTCAAGGTGGCAGTTCCAAAGATACAATTGAAGCTGGTGCAAATTACATAATTGTTGGTAGAGGGATTTATCTTTCCGACGATCCTGCAGCAGCAGCTGAAAAGTACAGTAAAGAATTAGTTTAGATGATAAATCTCAATGCTTTATTCAAGTCATTTGGTTCTAAGAAGGTATTACGTGGTATTAATTTAGAGGTTGAAAGTGGAGAAATTGTAACATTAGTTGGTAACAATGGTAGTGGAAAAACTACATTGTTGCGTACATTGACCACTCTCGATAGTCCTGATAAATACAATATTGCAGATATTGATGGATTTGATGTAAGAGATGATTCAGAAGAGATACGTTCACGAATTGGTTATCTTCCACATAATCCTCCTTTTTATCCAGAATTAACAGGCGTCGAAAATCTGCGTTTGTGGTTAGAGTTAAATTCAATTAATAATGCAGAAGAAGAGGCAAGAAATATTTTGGCACAGGTTGGATTAATTTCTTTTTGTGATGAATTAGCAGGTAATTATTCAAGAGGTATGATCCAGAGACTTGGATTTTCTATGGCTATCTCTCATTCTCCTACAACTTTATTTTTGGATGAACCTTTCACAGGTCTTGATTCAGATGGAATTAAGATAATAGAAGATTTATTGATAAAGTACAAAGAAGATGGGTGTAGCATAGTCATAGTTTCTCATGACAAACATTCCTATTCAGATAGAACACTAAAATTGGAAAGAGGTGAGATAGTATGAATCCAATTATTGTCTTAATTAGGAAAGAATTGAGGGTTGAATTTAGGTCATTGCAAGGGATTGTTGCTTCAGCTATGCTTTCTTTTATGATTTTAATGTCATTTAAATTTTCGATGGCTTTAGATTCTTCATTTGAAGGTTCAGGAATTCTTTGGTCTTCAATTTTGCTCACTGGTTTAGGCTTGATTACACATATTTCAACCAGAGAATCCGAGCGTGGAACATTTGAACTTCTAAAATTGTCTCCGATATCTAGATACCAATTATTCTTGGGAAGAATGGCAGGTTCTCTCTTTCTTTTATGGATATTAAGTACAATTATTACGATTCTTTACGTGGTACTTTTTGATAATCAATTTGGAGATAATTTAGGATTAGTTTACTTGACTGTCTTGGTAGGTTGTGTTGGTATAGCTGCAGTTGGAACCTTAGCAGCCAGTACTGCTACTCCATTACATGGAGGCTGGATGATTACTTCACTTTTCTCTATCCCAATATTATTGTTTACAGTTATCGAGGCTTCAATTCGAGCTACAGATTCTTTAATTTCCGATGGTTCAGATTTTCAACTGGCCTTCATGCTTCTAATTTTGTATAATTTGGTATTTGTAACGGGTGGAGCTTGGTTGAGTGAACTTTCTGAATAATTATTTCAATTTTAGAGATGCCGAATTGATACAGTATCTCAATCCTGTAGGTTGAGGCCCATCATCAAACAAGTGCCCTAGATGTGAATCACAATTTGAGCAAATTACCTCTACACGTCTCATTCCAAACGAAACATCTTCTTTTTCGCCGATTATTTCCTCGGTTACAGGTTTGAAAAAGCTAGGCCATCCAGTTCCCGAATCAAATTTGTGTTCTGAATTAAATAATATTTCATCACAGCAAACACAATGATATTTTCCACTATCTTTACAATCCCAATATTCGTTATCAAATGGAGGTTCAGTAGCACTACACCTGCAAACTTGGTATTGTTCTGGCGTTAGCTTTTCTTTCCATTCGTCTTCGTTCATTTTCCTAGTATTTCCTTCTTCATCTGTTTGAACTCATTCTCATCAATCAGACCTTCTTCAAACAATGATTTTGCTTCACGTAATTCTTCAGCTTTGGACGATTTTCCACCGACATTAGAAC
>CACALG010000043.1 GCA_902533295.1 uncultured marine group III euryarchaeote
ATTCAGGTGCAATTGACGACGATGAGTTCAAGCAGATGAAAAAGGAGATTCTGGGGAAATAATGAGTAATATACATCTGCTTAAGAGACTAAATACTGAGCTTAAAGCTAAACAAAAAATAGAAAATGAAAAAAGTGAAAAATATAATAGAATTCAATCATTTATGAGTGCTGGAATAATTTTGGGATTTGTTTACATCATCTTGGCTCCTGCATTTAGCATACTTCCTCTCGGACTACTTTTTGTGGTTGCATGGCTTGTTCTTATCCTCTTGTATATAATAAATACAATACTGGGAAATCCTAGCCAAGATCCTAAATTATTGAAAGAAATAGAAAATCACAAACTTAAAATTAGTAAAATTAAATCTGAAATTATATCAGAGAAGGCTGAAAATGAACGAATTATGAAAGGTAAGACACAAGCCAAAATTCGAGAAATGGCACGTGATTACGATTCCGCAATAAAAATCTGGGAGGAGCTAGGTGAAATTAGTGAAGCTGCACGCGTTAGAAAACTAAAAGCTGAACAAGGGGCCGTCATGATCACACAAAAAGTAGTCCACGGCGATGAAGTTACCAAAACTAAAATCAAAGACAGCGTAGTCAGCAAATCCAATATTGGTTCCGGTGGAGATGATAAATTTACCAAACTGAAGGAACTCAAAGAAATGCTTGCAGAAGGCCTGATTGACAACGACGAGTTCAAGCAGATGAAGAAGGAGATTCTTGGCAAATGAACCCTAAATACGTCCAAGTGAAGCCTGGAGAAAAAATTCACAATAGAATAATTGATGAATCAAACTGGGCTCTGAAAATGACTGGAACTGCGGGTACAAAAAGTGTCGGAAAATTTGTTCATCCAGATGTTGTGTTTGGAAATTTTTTTATCACAAATCTTAGGCTAATTTTTGAAAGCAATGATGGAACAATAGTAGATGAATTTTTGCATACAATAGTAAATAAAACCACTGGAAAAAATGCTACTACTTTTTCAGTCTCCAACTTGACTATATACACTAACAATAATACTTCACCGGAATATGTTGTAAGAGATGGAAAAAAAGTATCTGATTATCTTAACCAATTTTTTTACAGTAATAGAGCAAAATATAATATGGCTAAAAGTTTAGGAATAGAGCGTGAAAAACATTTGGACTATCAAGGTGCAATAGATATCTATGAAAAACATAATATGCCTGAAGAGGCAGCTAGAGTCCGACGAATAATGTATGATGAAAAGAAAGTTGATCAAACCGTTGTTCACGGAAACTACGTCGATGACCGAGACACAATCGTCAAGGACAGCGTGATTAATCGTTCTAATGTCGGTGGTGGCTCTTCCAAGATGCAAGAATTAAAAGAATTAAAAGAAATGTTTGACAGCGGATTCATATCTAAGGATGAAATGGAGAATATGAAGAAGGAGATTCTGGGAAAATGAGTGAAGACGACATAATATTTGAAAAGGATAATGGGGCTTGGATACCACGATATTATCTACCTTGCCTTGACAAAGGTAAGAATGTAGGCCTTTTCGGAGGAAGTCTAAAACTCACGAAAAAATATATAATCTTTACAGGTAGAAATAGTAAAGAGGATTTGACAATCTCCATAAAATATATTACTAACTATTATCCAGTTGAATTAGGCATTGGAAGAGATGTAAGTGGCACGATTGGAGGAATATCTATAGACTACACTGATCAACTTGGTTACAGCAATTTTTTGTTTAAGGTCGGTGACCAGAAAAAATGGCTAACCGAAATTGGAAAAATTTGGAACCTAACGGATATTCAACTAGAGAAAAAGGCGAAACAATTCGAAAGCGTGGCAAAAACGATTAATAATTATGAAGAATGCATTGAAATTTGGGAAAGGATTGGAAAGCATGAAGAAGCTACAAGAGTTAAGGAAATAATAAAAAATAAAATAGAGAAGGCAAAAAAACATGAAAATCTAGTGGAATTCGAAAAAGCTGTAATAGTATACAAGCAATTGGGTATTGATGAAGAGGTAATAAGGGTTAGAAAATTACAGGCAAAAAATCATGAAAAACTAATGGAGTTCGATGAGGCTGCTGAGATATACAAGCAATTGGGTATTGATGAAGAGGTAATCAGAGTTAGAAAACTAAAGGCTGAACAGGGTGCAGTAAAAGTTGACCAAACAGTTGTTCAAGGAGATCAGATAACAAAGACTGAAATCAAAGACAGTGTCCTCAACCGTTCCAATGTTGGCGGAGGTAATTCTAAAATGCAAGAATTGAAGGACCTCACTGAGATGAAAGAGAAAGGCCTTATTGACGACGACGAGTTCAAGCAGATGAAGAAGGAGATTCTGGGCAAATGAGTGATGAAATAAAAAGACGAAAGAGAGTCGATAAATGGCTAGTCATAGCAAATATTGGAATGGTCTTAGTACTAATTTTTGTCTGTATAATGAGCACTTATAATATTGACAAACTAAGTTCTTTAATTGGTGACTGTTTTGCTAATCCTGCACAAGTGGATGAAACATATAGTTGCCAAAAACGAGCCCAGGATTTAGATGTTTCAGAATTAAATAAAAACGAAGTAAGTGACAAAAAACATCAAATAAACAGTTACATCATATACTCAATATTAGCTTTAGTACCATTAACTTTTTCTCTACCTTGGTCGATTATGAGACTGAGACAAAGTATTCAACTTAATGCCTTAGAGAAAGAAAGAGAAAAGAACTTTAAAGAAACTGGATTTAAAGAAACTGATGAAGAAAGAAATATAAGAAAAAAAATATCAATAGAAGGAAAAAGATTAAGAAAAATAGCTGATGAAGCTGTTTCTAAAGGAGGTTTAGATAACTACCAAGAGGCCCTAAAAATTTATGGCGAATGGGCCTATCGTAATTACTTTGGAGGAATCGAGAACACAGGAAAATTAATTTTAGACGTGAAAATTAAAATTGCCAAAGAATATGAAAAATTATTGGATTATAATAAAGCAATTGAAACATACAAAGATGCTGAATTACCTGATGAAGTAATTAGAGTTAAAAAATTAGTGGGGGATGACAAAGTTAAACACTTAGATTATGATAAGGCCATTGAAATTTACGAAAGTATTGGTGATAAAGAGTCTGCTAAAAGTGCTAGAAAACTAAAAGCTGAACAGAGCTCAGTAAAAGTAGCTCAGAAAGTCGTCCACGGAGATGACATAACCAAGACTGAAATCAAGGACAGTGTAGTCAGTAAATCCAATATTGGCTCCGGCGGAGATGACAAGGTAGCCAAACTAGAAAAAATAGGCAATATGAAAAAGGAAGGCCTTATTACTGATGAAGAATATGAAAAAATGAAGAAGGAGATTATTAGATAAATGGTCGAGATGATAACTGGAGTTACATTAGCCGCTCGTGTGGTATTTTTCGTAGCCAGTTATAGAGGATACAAAGCTGAAAGTAAGAAAGAAGATGATAGGGCTGTTAGAAACTGGATTATGGAATCTATTAATGGACTTAGAAGTCATGCAGTAAACTTAATGGAAACTGGGTATCGTACCGATGATGACAATCTGGAAAGAGAAGCTAAAGTTATGATTGATAATATTGATTTATTCAAAAATGAAGTAAATTTAGCAGCTACTGGAGAAGTAAAATCTCTTTGGAACAAAAAATCTTCACCTGATTTTGATAATTTAATTGAATTTGATGTTAAAGTAGTTGAAGAAATAGAAAAAATTACCAAATTAATGGCTGAATTAGAAATTGAAGTAAATAGTGATGGAAAGGATAAAATGAAACTAATTGGAGAAGCAAAATCAGGAATAACTGCTGCCAGAAATCATTTTATACAAAGGATGCAATTCATAAATGGAGTGAACTAAATGGCAAAGATGGAAAAATGGCGAGAAGATCCAAAAGAAGAATTAGTTAAAATTTTCGAAAGAAGCGAATTAAGCACATTCTGGACAACAAATATAGACTTGATTATTGGACCTAGTGAAACCTTAGTTTGGATTAGGGATGGTAAAATTGAAGAGGTAGTGACTCAAGCCAGATTGAATAATGTTGCAGGAGGGTTCCGAAATTGGATTGCCTCAAAAAGTTCAGGTGGTAAAGAAATTAAAATGATGATTATAGATAACAAGCCTTTCGAAATAGTTATTGGAGCTGATGGTTATACAAAAGATGACATTGAGCAATCTGGAATTGCTAAACTAACAATGCGATTAAATCATGAGCAAGCAAATCGTGTAGCTGGAGTTTTGAAGGAAAAAGCAATCAAAACTACGAAAGGTTTCTTCAGAAAAAGAGAAGTTATAATTGGATATGAAACTAAATTGACAAGAACGGATATTGAACAAATGATAGCTGATGAAGCTCGAAACAAAGTTTTTGGTCCGGTTATCAAAAATTTTGAATCTGGAGATTTTGGAAATAGTCAGCTTGTTGGTAAAATAGAAAGTGCATCCCAAATAGAATTGAGGAAAACAATGGAATTATGGGGAATGTCCTTGGAGAATATTTATGTTGATTGGAATCGTAATTCCTATCAAGATTGGAAAGCAGAAAGAGCACCAAGTCTTTGGAAAGAAAAAGCTAGAAGAGAATGGCAAGTAAATGAAGCTGAACATAGTGAAACCGTAACTGACATTCGTGCAGATGCTGAAAGAGAAAGGCGACGTAAAGATTCAGAATTAGATTCTGAAATACGTGCAAAAGAATCAGATCAGGATATGGGTGAACTTGCTCAACTAATGAAAATGAAAGAGCAAATAAATCAACAAAAGATGGATAGAAATAAGGCTGAGGCGGATTCTAGTATCGAACTGGAAAAAGTGAAAGCTGGGGCACAAGTTGAGAGCGCAAAATATAA
>CACALG010000044.1 GCA_902533295.1 uncultured marine group III euryarchaeote
TTACAGTCCTGATACGAATCTGAACCTGCCAGATTAATACCTTTTGAGGTTTTATCATAGTATACGACTATATAAGAAGACGTCGATGTTAAAGAACGACCCGAAACACACTTTGTTTCTACCAATTTTAGATTGCCATTTTCATCAAATTCATATACTTCTACCGAAGATATAATTTCTATTGAAGTAGCTGGAAAAAGAGGGAAATCAACCTCGTAGGATCCGCCTCTTGGTTGAATCGTAGTTATTTTCAACCCACTTTCAGTAACGTTAATTTTGTAATCTATTCCATGGATAGATGCCTCAGTCCTTAGATCTAATTTTACTGCGGGTGAAGCTTCAGGATAATCACGTGCTGTATTAAGAACATCATCTATTGCTAGTTGAAGGTAATTTGCGACTTGTTCAGCTTCTTCTTGTGCAGTATTAGTAACATTTCCATTAAGCATAGTACTGGATGTAAGCATCATTGATGATAGGATTAAAACTGATATAGACGCCGTATAAACATAGCCTATAAGTTCAGAAGCTGCATTTTCATCGGAGGTTAAAGTTGACATTTATTGTCCTCTCCAATATTCTGAAATCAAAAGGCGTTGATTGTGAAAAAACTACATCCTCTTCTGCCGAAAGCATCCCATAATTTTTTGCAAGTAAAACTGAATCTGCAGTAGTAAAGAAATTGTCAGTTTGCTTTTTAAAATCCAAATCATTTGTATAATAATTTTTAAGACCGTCAGATGTGTCTCCTGTAACGCCCATTCGAATGCTATAGACTTCTAAAGAAATGTCATTGCCACCCTCATTTCTTGCATCGAAAATAAAATTTCCTGCAGATAATGACTTAGCTGCGGAAGATATTGTGTAATTCGTTTGATAAACTGTAAATGACTTGTAGGATTCGGAGTCTGAGATTGTACGTGTCAATGGGCTGGAAGCAGTGTAGAAATTGCCACCAGGTTCATCAGCAAATATCCCTCCATTAAACATACGCATTTTGAAAACACCTGAAACTGAAGAATATCTATAAGATAAAGCATCTGTCCCATATATGTAAAATCCACCTATTTGAGTGGTGTTTGTAGTACTAGTATAAGTACCTTGAACGCCATAAACCAATTCTGGAAATCCTGAAACTACACCTACTGAAGTAGTGCCAGTCCAATCAGTTCCATTAGGATAAGATAAAGTGACTCTGTAATCTGCAACGACATAATCTCCAGAACTATCAACTTTACGATCTAACATTGCAAAATCAGTTGAACCTGATGTTACTCCAACTATTTTAGGATCTGACCAAGCAACTGTTGTGTAATAGTATCTAATCTCGTCTAAATTCTCTCTTTGAACAAAAGTACCTGAACTAAATGAGACTGTAGATGTACGGGATGCTCCCTCACCCTGAGTTATTACATGATCTAGGTCTGCATCAAAATTTAGAAGGTTGTTCTGTGCTGAAGTGTAAATTGCATAAGCTTCACTTTGTTGTATCTGTGGAATACCCCAGGCAAGCATAGTTCCTGTAATGGTAACCATAATGGCTAAAATCAAAACTGTACCAATTACGGGACTAACTGCATCTTCCGATTTACTTACTGAAAGCCGTCGCTGCACACTACTGCACTAATATGGGGTTCTAAAAAGTGTTAGGTTAAATTAATGTGCATTATCTTCTATCCATCTTTCTGCATCTATAGCGGCCATACAACCCATTCCTGCCGCAGTAATTGCTTGACGATAACGTGTGTCTACTACGTCTCCACCTGCAAAAACACCAGGGACGCTAGTCATTGAGTTTTCTTTCCACAAAATATAACCCTGGTCATCAGTTTCAACTTGTCCAGACAAGAAATTAGTTATAGGTTTGTGACCTATTGCTATAAAGGCCCCATCACAAAAAAAGTTTTCTTCTTCTCCTGATTCTGTATTTACTAAAGTTGCACCTTCGAAATTACCCTCCATTCCCAACCATGATTTGACTTGATAATTTATTTTCCATTCAATTTTTGGATTTGATCTTGCTCTTTCTAGCATAATTTGAGAAGAACGGAAGACTTCGCGTCTATGAACTATCGTTACTTTACTGCAAAATCTAGTCAAAAAAGTGGCTTCTTCCATAGCTGAATCTCCTCCTCCAACTACAATAACTTCCTTATCTCTAAAGAAAGCGCCATCACATGTAGCGCATGTCGAGATGCCACGTCCTTTGTGTATAGATTCGTTTTCAGCATTCAACCAAATAGCTTCTGCACCAGTTGTAACAATCAAGGTTTTTGCTAAATGAATTTCATCCCCAACATTTACCTTGAAGGGCCTTTCTGATAAATCAACCGAATCAACATTTTTATCTACTATGTCACAACCGAATTTAGAGGCCTGTAATCTAAGTTCCATCATCATTTCTGGCCCACCTATTCCCTCAGGATATCCTGGAAAATTTTCAATATCGCTGGTCAGCATTAATTGACCTCCACTTGAAAAACCTGCAAAAATTATAGGTTTTAACATTGCTCGACCTGCGTACAAACCAGCCGTATATCCTGCTGGACCGGAACCAATTATTATGACTTCTCTAACATCAGGCATTAACGGGCATGGACATGCCTTGTAAAATATTGTGCCCGATTATTCATTCCATCTAGCTGATACAATAAAACCAGTATGGCCAAGCATACTACTTTGTGGCCTTAGAGCATTTTGTTTAGATTGCCAAGAGCGCTGAAGCGTTTCTACAATCTCTATCTCTTGCCACCCTTCCAAGGCTTCAACTAATTTTTGTACCTGATTAACAGTTGGAAGATAACAAATTAGAAAGCCTCCTACTCTCAACGATTTTTTTGCCCAGGAAAGAATATCCCATGGATTAGGAAGATCAAAAACTATAGAAGCAGCAGGAATAGTTTCAGTATTATCATTCAATTCTTCTTTCTTAAATTCTACCAGTTTTACCCAAGGACTCATCGCTACATTTCTTTTAGCTATCTTGAAATGTTTAGAATTATTCTCAAAAGTGACAACCCGGCCATCTGGAGCAACTGTCTGAGTAAGAGCTAAAGTTAGAGCTCCAGAACCACTACCTGCCTCAATAACTGTGTCTCCTGATAAGATTCCAGATTTGTAAACTATCCATGCTATATCCTTAGGAGAAATTATCTGAGGACCTCTTTTTAGATTGGATTGCAAATCTGACTGAACTGGATTAACTATCTTAGCTTTCTTATCAAATAGTTCAAACTCTACATTTGATTCGTGATTATGAAGTATTTCTGTTGGAAAATTACCGAAATCTTTTATCTCAGTAATTTTTGAATCTAAGTTAACAAGATGTGCTGAACCTTCAATTATCAAAAGTTTCCAATCACTCATTAAAAAAGTAGGAAACTAACCTACCAAAAGTTTAGCGTCAGCTAAAGAATATTTCCAGTCTTCAGAAATAACATTAGTTGAACGGTAATACTTTACTAAACGAAGAATCTTAGCCTCAGTTAGACGTAAAGCTCTTGTATTATGAACATCTTTATTGTTTATTTTCAAATGTTCACCTAACCTTACTGCTTTTCTCATTAAATTTGTTAAATCTTCAGGTAATTGAGGAGACATATCCTTTTCCTTCAATATTTTAGATATTGACTTACCTGTTGCTAATTTTACACTAGGAACTCCATGTATATCTCTTAAATTTATACCAATTTGAGAAGTAGTATTGCCTTCTGCTGACAATTCAACTATCTTGCTTTCAACGTCTTTTGGCTTAAGGGCCCACGAAGGATTCTTCTCTCTAGTTTGTGGACTAGATCCTGAGCGTCCTCTACGTCGTGCATGAATTCTTGCCATACTTGTTTAACTCCTCTGGAGAGTATGGCGCCAGTCAGGCCTGTATAAAAACATTAGCACATTTTCAGTATCCAAACGTCCAATAAAGTGCTAACTCGTCATTAGAGTAGATTCTATAATTGAAATCGGGCATATTTTTGTAGTAAGAATCCATTACCAATGAGAATGTAGATGATTTACCGCTCATTTCTGCCATCTCTAAGTTGACGATGGATATTGTTATTTCTGCTCTGGCTTCTAAAGTTAATTCTTGAGTGTTATTCCATTCCCATAAATGATCTGAGGACTGCCAATACATTTCTTTGACAGATATTCTTTCAATTTCCATTTGATTAATATCAACAAAACCTGATGAAAGTTCATTCATATCTCCAAAGGATGTCAAACCAGAATAGGCCGCTATTCGTCTTTCACGCTTAATATCATTACAAACAACTACTGACAAATCAGAATTTGACTCAATCCATTGTGAAGTAGAAATACTACTATCACGAATATAATATGTGTAATTTAGTTGTTCTCTTTCATGAGAATCTATTCTATATTGCAAATCGTAATAAGAGAAGGAAAGAATCAGAACTGTGAATAAGGTGAAAATTAAAGATTGGCGATTTGGATAGTCCTCTAGGTTATCAACGAAAAAATCCATTCCTGGAGCTATCAACATTAGAATTCCGAATGTTATCAAATATGGCAAATAAATTAAATCTGAAATTACAAAAAAACTGAAGGTTAAATAAGATAGAGAAAATATGTAACTTTGAGAAACTCGGCCTTCTTGAATCCAAAACACTATACCGAGGATAGATATAAAAATAAAAGGACCTACATTAAGCATGTAGTAAACACCTAAATTAG
>CACALG010000045.1 GCA_902533295.1 uncultured marine group III euryarchaeote
AGACCATATGGTATTGTTCCGAGAGATATTGTTGAAGAAGCAGCTTGGCCTGCATTGAGAGGTCAAATATTTACAGAGGCCTGTGAAATTTTTTTAAGGTTATTAAATGGTGAAATAGTAAATAGCGATGTGATACGAAAAACAGTTCTTACACGTTCCAATTTCCGTAGTGATGAGGATTGGCAGAATGTTCAAAAAGCAGTTATTGAACGAGATTCAATTTCCAATTCTCCAGATAGCATCACAATTCCTAATAGATATGTTTTTGAAGATCTCAAAAATATCCCTCAGGCTTGGAATAGAGACTTATTAGATTTGATATTGGGTTCGCACGATCCTTCACTTCAAAAGGAAATAAATAAAATTCGCCCAGTAAAAGTCTTCAATCTTTCAATTACGCCACCAGAAGTAATTGAGGCCACTCATGAAAGGATGTCAAAGTGTTATCATTCTGATGGAGGTCCTTGGAGGAGAAATTACATGCCAAGAACCTTAATGGTTTTTGTAAATGACGAACAAAATTTATCAGAGACTGAGAGAACAAAAGCTGCAAGAGAAGAGGCAGAGAAATCTTTGAGTTCTTACTGGGGCGCACTTGAAGGAACTATAGATCCTATGAAGGTTTCTAAAGCTGCAGATAATTCAGTGATAGGTAATGTGGAAGAAGTAGCTCAGCAAATTGCAGACAGGTTCCATCCAGATGACTGTATTATGGCATGGTTTGACTTCTTTAATCATGATAGTCCTCGTGTAATTCGTAACATGGATGCTTTCATGAATAAAGTGGTTCCTCGTGTAGAGGAGTTGATATCTTGAGTCATCCAACAGAAGTTCGTGATTTGTATCCAAGTAGTCCATTGGGTGAAACAGAAGGCGATGTTCCTACAGGTAGAGATGTTGAATGGGAACCACTAGTTGATTACCGCAGAAATGGTGTTAGTGAAACTACAATTCATGGAGCTATAGCTTGGTATAGTGGTGGTAAAACTATCCATAGTTTTGGAGGCAACGTTCTTTGTTATGGACGTTCAATGATGAAGCCTCTAATGCTGAAGGTTTTTGCAGATGAATTGAATGACCTTAACTGGGAACAAAAGGCCATATCAGTTGCCAGCCATAATGGTACTTCTGAGCATGTCAAGGCAGCTCAATCTTTACTTCCAAAATCAGATTGGGGTTTAATGCAGACTCCACTTGATTTGCCTTTAGTACAATTTGGGAGACAAGTACGCAGAGCAAGGCGCTGGTATTCTAATTCTTCAGGTCAGCATGCAGCAATTTTACTGGGATGTCGTCGTAAGGGTTGGAATCGTGCAGGCTATACTTTACCAAGCCATCCTTTCTTCTTCGCATTTTTGGAACAAATAAGACATTATCTAGGGAAAGATTGGAATCCACAAAGAATTGCTAGAGATGGAGATGGATTTCCTACTCTATCCAATACGGTGAATGAATTGGCAGCATGTTATGCAGGCTTAGCTAAGGAGAAAGATGAAAATTGGATTTGGGAAGCGATGACCCGTAATCCTGACTTAGTTGGTGGCTTCAATAGATTAGATACTACTGTAATCAAAACTTGTAATGGAAAAGTAATTGCAAAAGAAGGTGCAGATGGTTTACTTGGCTTGTCAATACTTCACGAGGATTATCCAGAAGGTCTTGGTGTTGTAATTAAGATAGCTCATGGTTGGAATCCGCAAGCTACATGGTACATTGCTAGAGGAATACTAGGTGTTTTGGGAATGGAACTTAGAAATCCTTATCCTCTTAGAAGACAGAAGGCATTTCTTGTTTCAGGTGTAGTCCCCAAAAAATATCTTGAAAAATTAAAAGACATACCGACCTGGGATGAATGGGACCCAGACACCGATCGTTGGTATTTTGATCCAGAGGATTATAAGAGCCCGGAATGATAATCGTTCAAAACTATATCAATGGAAAGTTTGAGTCTATAGATAGTACAATAGAGGACGTAAATCCAGCTACAGGTGAAGTGATTGCTCAGATTCCAAAATCAGGTTCTCTTGAGGTAGAGAATGCAGTGGTTGCTGCAGATTCAGCTAGAAAATCTTGGTCAGACTTAAGTTTAGAGAAACGAACTATTTGGTTAGACAAAATTGCTGATGTTTTAGAATCTAAATCGGAAGAAATTGCTTCTCTAGAATCATTAGATACAGGTAAACCGATTTCACTTGCAAGAGCCGTTGACGCATCTCGTTCAGTTGCTAATTTTCGCTTCTTTGCAGAATTTGCTCGCGATTATAAATCAGAAAAGTTTGAGATGGATGATGCAATTAATCATGTGATTCTAAAACCTGTAGGAATTGCAGGTTTAATCACTCCTTGGAATTTACCACTTTATCTCCTTTCTTGGAAAATAGCTCCTGCAATTGTTATGGGTAATACTGTTGTTGCTAAACCATCGGAGTTAACTCCCTTAACTGCAAATTTGCTAGCTGAAGTAATTCATGAAGTTGGCTTGCCTGCAGGAGTTGTAAACATAGTTCATGGCTTAGGCTCAGAGGCTGGACAGTCAATAGTTGAACATCCTAAGGTGAATCTCATATCATTTACAGGTGGAACAATGACAGGAAGAAAAGTCGCTGAAACCGCATCTCCAATGTTCAAAAAATTGAGTTTAGAATTGGGAGGTAAGAATGCAACTATAGTTCTTGATGACACTAATTTGGATGATGCTATTCCAGGTATTGCTAGGGCTGGTTTTCTGAATCAAGGCCAAGTTTGTCTTTGTGGCAGTCGAATTTTAGTTTCAGAGAAAATTTGGGATGAGTTTATCGATAAATTTGTCACCTTTGTTAAGGGCATGAAGGTTGGAGATCCTTCTTCAGAAGATTCGGATTTAGGTGCCTTAGTATCCTTTGCTCATAGAGATAAAGTAGAATCTTATATTCATTTAGCTCAAAGAGAGGGTGGAGAAATATTGTGTGGAGGTAAGAGTCCAAAACTTTCTTCACCATTTGATAAAGGAGCATTTTTAGAACCTACTATTGTTTCAAATCTAAGTCATATGAGTAGAACTGCAACAGAGGAAATTTTTGGTCCAGTTGTTACTCTTCATTCTTTTAAAACAGAGGATGAGGCTATTGAGATGGCTAATTGTACAGATTATGGATTAGCAGGGTCCGTATGGACTGGAGACACACAACGGGGAGCTAGAATTGCTGAAAGACTGGAAACAGGGATGGTATGGGTCAATACTTGGTTACACAGAGATTTACGGGTTCCATTTGGCGGCATTAAGGATAGTGGTGTTGGTAGAGAAGGAGGTCGCTGGAGCTTAGGTTTCTTCTCTGAAGCCATTAATATCTGCGTGAAAGAATCATGAAAAATCATTATATTGAGGTGTAAGAGTCGACATTTATGTCTAAAGGAGAAATTGTAATGGGTGCTCTGGCCCCACATCCTCCACATTTGGTTTATGCAGAGAATCCACCACAGAATGAAGCAACATCTGAAGGAGGTTGGGAAGAACTTCGTTGGGGTTATGAACGTTTAAGAGAGAGTCTTTCAGATCGTGATTATGATGTAATTATAGTCCACACACCTCATTGGGCTACATTCATAGGAACTCATTTTTTAGGAGTAGATAAATTCAAGTCTTTATCAGTAGATCCTATTTTCCCTAACTTGTTTAGATATAATTATGATTTAAATGTAGATGTAGAGTTGTCAAGAGCTATTCATGACAATGCTGCAGATTCAGGATTGTTAGTTAAAATGATGGAGAATCCAGATTTTAGAATTGATTATGGGACAATAACTAGCTGCCACTTAGTTAATCCTAATTGGGACAAACCAATAGTATGTATCTCATCTAACCGTTCTAAATTTTATTTCAATGCAGAAGTGATGCAAGCTAATATGATTAAATTGGGAGAAGCAACTCGAAAAGCTGTTGAAGCTTCTGGTAAGAAAGCATTATTGTTGTCTAGTAATTCCCTCTCGCACAGGCATTTTACAGTTGAACCCGAAGTACCAGAAGACATGAGCAAAGAACATGTCACTAATCATAATCAATATCTTTGGGATATGAAAATGATAAATTTAATGCGTGAAGGTAAAACAAAAGAAATGATAGATTTAATGCCTGATTTTACCGAACAAACGGTAGCTGAAACGGAGGCTGGATGCTTAACTTGGTTGATGAGTGCATTAGGTTTCCCAAATTACAAGGCTACTGTTCATGCTTATGGTACCGTGATAGGAACTGGGAACGCAATAGTAGGGTGGGATCCTAGAAAAGCTAAGATATGAGGGACGACAACGTTCGGAAAGGAATACTTGTTCCTGGACTTCCACACCCTCTTCTTTGCCCTGAGAAAAATGAAGGATGGCAAAGAGTTAGGGATGCATACGATAAAGCAAGATTAGAAATTGAGGAAACTGATGCAGAAATTCTAGTAATTTATAGTACTTTTTGGCCATCTATTTTAGGTCATCAAATACAAGCTTTTCCTGAACCAGAATGGACCTACGTAGACGAAGAATTTCATGATTTGGGAAGTATTGAATACAAATTTAAAATGGATCCTGAATTTGCAGAATTAGCAGTTGATAAATGCAAAGAAAGAGGATTACATGCCCGTACGGTTTCATATTACGGTTTTCCAATAGATACAGGAACTATTGTAGCATTGAAATTATTGAAC
>CACALG010000046.1 GCA_902533295.1 uncultured marine group III euryarchaeote
GCTCGATATTTACCTGCCAAAGATTTTGGACTTCTAATCCTTACAACGCCTTATGGAGTAATGAACAACGATCAAGCCAAAGAAGCATCGACAGGAGGAAAGCTGTTAGCTTACGTTTACTAATGTTAATCAAAGAATTAATCCACTCTGTAAATATTCCTGAAGGAGTTTCTATAGACTGTAGTAGTTCAAACGTGAAAGTTACTGGGCCAAGGGGGGAACTTTCAAGAAATTTTGAGCATCCTGCAATAAAATTCGAACCTGCTGAAAATCAGCTAAAAATTATAGGTAATAATCTCAGGAAAAAGGAAAAAGCCTTGATTGGAACTTGGAATGCTCATCTAAATAATATGGTTAAAGGTGTTGACAAAGGTTTCCTTTACGAAATGAAAATTATTTTTGCACACTTTCCCATGAAAGTTGCAGTCAAAGGAAAAATTGTGGCTATTGATAATTTCTTAGGAGAAAAGGCCACACGTAATTCAGCAATAGTTGGCGATGTGAAAATCAATGTAAAAGGAGATGCTGTAACTATCGAAGGGAATAATATTGAGGATGTTGGGCAGACTGCAGGAAATTTAGAAAAAGCTACCATTGTTAAAGGTAGAGACACTCGTGTTTTCCAGGATGGAATTTATATGATTTCTAAGGGGGCTGCACAATGAGTGATGAAGAATACAAACCTAGACAGAAGCCTGTTCTAGATGCTGAAACTAAAGTTGCTCTCTCAAAACGTAATAGAATGTCCAATAAACGTCCTAAATTTAAGAGACAAAATTGGTTCCGTTACAAGCGTTTAGGTGACAAATGGAGAAGGCCAAGAGGTATCCACTCAAAAATGCGAAGGCATTTCAAATATCGTATTGCGGTTGTTCAACCTGGTTTTAGGGGGCCTGCTAGTGTAAGAGGTTTACATCCTTCTGGTTTTGAAGAAGTAAGAATCAACGCACCTAAAGAAGTAGAAAATGTAGATCCTAAGACTCAAGCTATTCGAATTGCTAGTACGGTTGGAGACAAAAAACGTGAAGTTATTGTTAACAAAGCTGATGAACTCGGTATTCGGGTTTTCAATAGGAGGGATTTATGAATCTTTCATATCAAAAACGTGTAGCTTCTAAATTATTGAAATGTGGGCTTCATCGCGTATGGGTTGATGACAGGCCTGAAGTTCAAGAGAGAATTTCTGAAGCTGTAACTAGGGATGATGTTCGATTATTAATCGTTCAACGATTTATTAGAAAGCATCAGAAAAAAGGAATTTCCAGAGGTAGAGCAAAGGAAATGGCTATTCAGCGCTCTAAAGGCCGACGTCGTGGACAAGGTTCAAGGAAAGGACATGGTGGAGCTAGAACTCCAAAGAAAGAAGCTTGGATGACCAGGATTAGGGCCTTACGCAGAGAATTAAACTCTTTGAGAGCTGATGGAACTATTGATTCTTCTCAGTATCGATTGTACTATCGTAGAGCAAAGGGTGGTGTTTACAATTCTCGAAATCACTTGAGGTATAACATGGAGATTGATGGAGTAAAATTAGGAGGATCGAAATAATGCCAAAAGGTATGCACTTTTCAAGAAGAAGACGTGGAATCACCAACTATCGTAAAAGACTGGCGTTACTAAAGTCAGGAATTCCCAGGGCTGTCGTTAGATTCAGCAATGCCAAGGTAACTGTTCAAATCATTGATTTTTCAAAAGAAGGAGATAAAATTTTGGCTTCTGCTAACTCAAATGATGTCGTTGGTGCTGGGTGGAAAGGATCTAAGACCAATATACCTGTATCCTACTTATCTGGAATGATGGCTGCTAAAAGAGCCTTAAAAGCAGGAGTGTCTTCTGCTGTTTTAGATATAGGCCGTATAACTCCAACACCAGGCGGTAGAGCCTTTGCAACATTGAAAGGCCTAGTTGATGGTGGATTAGATGTGCCTCATTCAGACGATTTGTTTCCTGATGAAGGTCGAATAAATGGAAGCCATATTTCTGATAAAATATCTAAAGATTTTGATAAAGTTATGAAGAAAATTGATGGAGGTAAGAAATGAGCGAAGAAAAGCCAAAAGAAGAAAATAAAGGTGGTAGAAGACCTCCGTATAAAGGCAAACCTCAGTCTGGTGGTGGAAGGCCTCAGAGAGGGCCGCCATTATCTCCTGCTCAACAACGTAGACGTGCTGCAGAAGAGAGAATTTCAAATTGGACACCTAAGACGGAATTAGGGCGAAAAGTTGTAGCTGGTGAAATTACTACTGTTGAAGAAGCGTTGGCTACTGGTTTACCTTTACGTGAACCGCCTATAGTTGACATTCTAATTCCTGATTTATCTGAAGAAGTTATTGATATTCATATGGTTCAAAGAATGTCTGATTCCGGACGAAGAGTCCGTTTTGCTGTAACCACAATTGTAGGTAATGGTAATGGCGTAGTCGGATTAGGTCGTGTTTCTGGTAAATTAGTGAGACCTACAATTACAAAAGCTCTTGATAGGGCAAAAATGAATATCATAGAAATTCGTAGAGGTAGTGGATCATGGGAATGTTCTACAGCAGTCCCTAATTCCTTGCCTTTCGAAGTTTCAGGAAGAACGGGTTCGACTCGCGTCACAATCAAACCAGCTCCGCCTGGTGTTGGCTTAGTGACAAACCAAGTTGGCCAAATTATGTTGAGATTGGCTGGTGTAGAAGATGCTTGGTCATTTACCAAAGGACAAACTCAGACCATCTACAATTTTGCAAGTGCGATGTTTAAAGCTCTTGAAAAGACATCTACAACAAAATTACTTCCTGGACAAGATGATTTCCATAACATGGTAAAAGGAGTGAAACAAGAATGAGTTGGGCGGTTGTAAGAGTTAGAGGCTCTGTTAACGTAAAGCCTAAAATCAAAGAAACCATGAAATTAATGCGATTAAACCGTGTTAATCATTGTGTAATCATTCCTGAAAATGATACTTATATAGGTATGTTGAAAATTATCAAAGATTACGTTACTTGGGGAGAAGTTGATGTCGAAACTACTGAATTAATGCTCGAAAGTTCCGGGAAAACTAGCGGTAATTCTACATTTACTAAAGCTGAACTAAAAGAGACTTCTTTCAAAACTATGAAAACCTTAGCAAAAAATCTTTCAGAAGGAAAAGTTGTGATGAGAGATATACCTGGTTTGAAGCCAGTTTTCAGACTTCATCCACCACGTAAAGGATATGAGGGAATAAAGCGCAGTTTCAAAGAAGGTGGAGCTCTTGGTTATCGTGGAGAAAAAATTAATCAACTGATTAGGAGGATGCAATATGCCCAGGCGTAAAAGTATGATGACTGGAAGCCGCACTCGTGGAAGAGGTCACAAAAAAGGCCGTGGTGCTGGACTTAGAGGTGGACGTGGTAACGCAGGTTGTCACAAAACAAAACGCATAATGTATGAGCGTGTAGGTCGTGTTTGGGGTGCTCACGGTTTCAAAAGACCGCAATCTGTAGTAAGTGCAAACAATTCAATTAATTTGAAGACTATCGAGGAAAATGCTGATTCTTGGATTGCAGAAGGTACAGCTACGAAAAAAGGAAAAGTAGTATCTGTTGATTTGAGAGAAATGGGTTATGATAAATTACTGGGCACTGGTTCTACCAAACAATCTTACAAGATTACAATAAGTGCTGCCTCTGCAAAAGCCGTAGAAAAAATTGAGGCGGCTGGTGGAGAAATCCTAAATGGCTGAAGACACTATTCCTAGAAATCCAGCCCAAGCTCTAGTTCCTTGTTTGTTTACGATTGTGCTTTATGCACTTTGGTATAATTGGAAAGATCCTCAGACTGAAGCTGCAACCTTGATGGGGCTTGGTTTTATTGTTCTTACTTGGCTAGTCTACATGGGTTCTTCATATTCTGGTGAAGGATCTAAATTACATGGTTTGAAACCTATTATTGGCAGGATGCCGACTATAACAAAACCAGATGGGCACGTTCATTTCCGTACAAAAATGATTTGGACATTGACTATTCTTATCGTTTATTTTGCAATGACAAATGTAGCCATCTATGGATTGGGGGGGGAGACTATTGATCTTTTCAGTCAGTACAGAGCAATTTTAGCTGGTGCAAGCGGAAGTTTGATGCATTTGGGAATCGGGCCGATTGTTACTGGTAGTATTATCATGCAGCTTTTTACAGGTGCGAAAATAATTAATTTAGATTTACAAAATCCAAAAGATAAAGAAATTTATCAAGGAACTCAGAAAGTTTTAGTCATGGTTATGATTATTGTAGAATCTGTTCCTCAAGTATTTGGTTTCCTTGAACCCAGTTCGTCATTAGTTGGAGAAGTAGGACTTACGTGGGCCCGAATGACAATTATTACACAGTTAGCAATTGGATCTTACCTTGTTTTCTTGATGGATGAAAGTGTATCTAAATGGGGTATTGGATCTGGTATCTCTCTGTTTATTGCTGCTGGAGTCTCTCAGGCAATTTTCACAGGAACTCTGAATTGGGAACCTGCTCCAGGCAGTGGAAGTGAAGTTCCATCTGGTACTTTCCCGATGATTTTATGGCATCTCAAAAACTCGTCTACTTCTGACTTG
>CACALG010000047.1 GCA_902533295.1 uncultured marine group III euryarchaeote
AGTTTGGACCTTACTTCGGTGAAACCTCTGCTCAGACCCCTGATGTGTCAACACCAGGGAGCTGGTTAGGCGTAGGAATTATACAGAATATCTTGCCACATGGTTTTGCATTTGCTCAAGTTTCGGTAACTGGAACTGGAATGTCAAATCACTGTATGGATTTGATGGGGTTTGCTGAACAAGAAGGAGTGAATGCTGCTGTAGAATGGTTAGGAACACAAGAATGGTCAAATGGTAATGTTGGACTTATTGGAAAATCATACGATGGTTCGACTCCTTGGGAAGCTGCAATGTATGGCGATGAATATCTCAAAACAATTGTTCCAATTTCTGGTCTAATTGGCGTTAGAGAACTTATGTGGAAGAATGGTTCTTCTGAAGCTAGAGCACCGTTTATGCACAATGTTGTTTATGGTTCATATGGTTTTGAAAGCGATAAAGGTGATCAGAATATACAAAATGCTTGTGAAGATTACCTTCTAGGGCCAATACATGCAACAAATGGATATGTGTTTGCAGGAAATGAATTTGTCGAGAGTTATTGGGAGGAAAGATACTTCCTTGATAGGGTTTTAGAAAATTATAGGGGTTCGGTATACATTGTGCAAGGGTTCCATGATTGGAACGTTGATCCGCATATGGCCGTTCCTACAATCAATACATTATTAGACCATGGAATTGAAGCTAAGGTTTTGATGGGGCAATGGGATCACGATTATCCTGACAGGCCTGATTATCAAAAACAAAGATCTGACCCTGGAAGAGGCTCAGAAGGTTATCCTGAAATGGTAAGATTTGATTGGATGCAGGATTTATTGGAATGGTTCACGTATTATCTACAAGAAACTGGACCTAAGCCAAGTATGTATTCAGAAATACAGAATAATCGTGGTGAATGGAGAGTTGAAGAAAGATATCCTGCTAGAGATTCTAAAGTAATTGAGATGGATTTAGGAGGAAGTAATCTCAGTTTAGTTAGTGAAAGTATAATGGGTTCAACCGTTTATCCAGGAATGGAAACAACTGATGATTGGATTGTTTTCGAAACTGAGGCATACCAAGATGATTTCAGATTTGGTGGCCTACCACAATTACACATGGATGTTACACCATTAGGTTCTGGTGGATCTATCTATGCACTTATGGAAGATTGTGATTCTGAAGGTTATTGCATACACATTGGACATGCGATAATGGACTTGAGATATCATGAAGGTGGAAATGAATATCAAACTATTGTTCCTGGACAAACTATTAGGGCCAAAATGGAATTCTTTGCCATGGATATTTGGATTCCTGAAGGGCATAAAATCAAACTTTCTCTCAGAGATATCGGTGAAGATTATTTACCTCCAAGTACTGAAGCTGCAGTAAATATTGATGTTAGCGGAAATAGTGTTTTGCGATTACATGAAGTAAATGTCGATGACAAATTGTTCTTTGAACCGCCAGTATGTATGCATACTGACTGTCTAGAAGAATAAACTAAATTCTGTACGTTGCAGAATTCTTATCGTTTTCTCTAGCTTCTACTTTGAAACAACGTGCACGGCCTTCTGTAATTTTGGAAAGAATATCGTTGGCTTTCTCTAATGCCGTCTTAGCACTACCTTCCAAACTTGTTTCTGGAACTACACGTAAATCACAAAGTCCTTTCTCATGTAATTCTTTGAAAGTGTCTAGTTCTGGATCATCCTCTGAAATTAGCAATGTATGATCATACATCTCAATCAAATATTTCTCTAATTCCTTCAAATCTCCAAATCCAACTACCCAACCGTGCTTATCCATTGATTTAGCATCAAAAAAGAAAGTATATTCTCTGGAATATCCATGAACATAGGCACAATGACCTTCATGTCTCCATTGACGGTGTGCGCATGGTAAATTGCGGTAAGTCTTGGTAGATGTATATCTCTCGCTCATATTTTCTCCTTATGTTTATTTTCTGTGTTGATAGCATCTTCTAACACTTCTGGCCATGGTTTGACGTAAGTTACAGGATCCACTTTTCCTATTGCATGGAATGCTAGAATTCGTTCCACGTCTGCTCCACTTGTACCACTACTTCTTCCCTGTTCATCAGGATTATAGCTAGTATTTGTGTTAGAAAATACAGTATCAAAATCAAGTTGTAATTTATTCAGAGATTGTTCGGAATCTCTCAAAATAGTTTCTTTATCGCCATCAATGTATGGCAAGTAAAACGAAACTTTTTCGCTATCCCAGTTACCAACTTGGAATGCATTCTCTAAAGCTTCGTAGAATTCAGGTCTGCAATCTGGATAAATTGCATGATCTCCAGAATGAACTCCCAATGCTATCTTGACTTCTTGGTCTTCTTTCAAAGCAATGGAAAGTGCATATCCATAAAGAATTGAAGCGAAAATTGCGTTACGATTTGGTACAACGGTCTGCTTCATTTGTTCTTCTTCATAATGTCCTTCTGGAATTTCATAATCTTCTGTAGTCAAAGCTGAATGGAAAACTGACATTGCAGATTGTAAATCAACAATCTTGTGTGAAACTTGGATGTCATTATCCACTAAATATTCAATATTTGCTTTAGCTCGATCTAATTCTATCTTATGTTTTTGTCCGTAATCATAGGATAATGTGTGAACTGTATAATCATTGGCTATAAGGTGCATTAGAAGGCCTGTAGAGTCCATTCCGCCCGAGAATGCCATCACTGCGATTTTGCTCAATCAACCCCCATCCATTTGTGTGTCTGTAAAGACAAATTCCAACCTGGATTTTTCATTACCACATCAAAAGTTTCATGGAAAGTCTTGCCGTTTTCTCCGGCATCTTTTGATTCATCATAACACGGCTGTAAGAATAAATTCGAAAATCCTTGCTTTAATTTATCATACATTGACAAATCTTGTCCAACGTAGACAACTTTCAATTCGTCTCCTTGCTTTTGTTTGATACTAAATTCAGGATACAGCATATCTTTTGGACTTACACAAATCCAATCTACTACTCCTTCTTTAATCTCAATGGTTCCATTTGTTTCAATCGCAATATTGTAACCCTTGGCGTGTAATTCATCTGACAAAGGTTCCAATTTCTGAAGTGCTGGTTCTCCTCCAGTGTAGATAACACGTTTAGTAGACCATTGACTCAAAGTCTTCATTATTTCTGGAATTGTTTTCTTGTCAAACTTACTGAAATCGGTATCACACCATGAACATTGTAGATTACAACCTCCAAACCTAATGAAAATTGAAGGGGTGCCTGTATGGTACCCTTCGCCTTGGACGGAATTGAAGATTTCTACAATAGGATATTTCATTTTATCAGTTGCATTAATTCTGCTCTAGCTTCTGCTTTATCGAAGAATACACCACGCATTGCACTAGTAGTCATGATTGCATGATTTTTCTTTACGCCACGGCATCCCATACAGGAATGGCTGGCTTCGATGATTACTGCTGCCCCCAATGGTTTGAGATGTTCGATTAGGGCATCTGCGACTTGGGTAGTGATTCTTTCTTGATTCTGTAATCTTTTAGCATATACTTCGACTAACCTTGCTAATTTGGATATGCCAACTATTTTGTCAGTTGGAATGTAAGCAACGTGTGCTTTTCCTGTAAATGCAAGTAAATGGTGTTCACATGTACTGTAAAATTCTATATCTTTTAAGAGAACTATACCGTCATATCCTTCACCGTTGAAAGTGGCATTCAATATTTCTTTTGGATTTTTATTGTATCCAGAATATATTTCGTCCCAAGATTCTACTACTCTCTTTGGAGTGTTTTTGAGACCCTCGCGGAGCCCGTTCTTTTGATCGGGTTCGATATGTTCTAATATTCCTTTTACTAGGTCTTTAGCGTTACTCATTTTTCATCTCCTTTTAGCCGACCATGTCTTTCATCAATTGAATCTAATTGATCCAATAATCTTCGACAAGCTGTTCTAATTGCATCTGCTAAACTAACATATTTTTTGTCGTCACCAACATGAAGTTTTAGGTCTTTGATTATATGTTCTGGCATGTCTAAACTGATTTTAGGCATGATTTTCTCTGCCCAAGTGAGTATATATTATATTCGCAGAGTATTACTCTGGTAATATTTCAGTGACTTTTTGTGCTAAAACCTTGCCGAATTTGATGTGTTGGTCTGCATCCCAGTGGACGCCTTCGCCTTCACTAGGCATTACAATCTTAGCTGCATCCAGAAAATGAATGCCGAGGTCTGAAGCTGCCTTTTGATAATATTCGGCAAAACGATGAGATTTTTCTCGGGCTTGATTGAAAAATTCCTCTTGGTCAGGCATTATTGTAGAACCAATGTGTGTTGGTGAAATCAACAATATTTGTGGTGGATTGTCTGCCAAATACTCAAAATTGAGTACTGTTGCGCACAATTCCTTTGCTCCTTGTGCGATTTGTTCAACCGTAAGATTGAATTCTAATTTTAGATCGTTTGTTCCCAGCATTATAGTTACAAAATCCAAAGGTCTGTGACTCTCCAATATTACTTGTAAAACATCAGAACCGCTACGAAGCGGG
>CACALG010000048.1 GCA_902533295.1 uncultured marine group III euryarchaeote
TTTGTTAGCATAATGGTCTTTATCATCAGGTTTTCTTTCACCTCTATTTAACTCTAAAACTTCTCTAGCCATACGGCCTAAGAAAACAGCCTTCTTTGCTCTTGCTTCAAAGTTCGTGCTTAAGTGAGGCAAGAGAGTGTTGTCTAGAATGTAATTTATTCTTTTTCTTCTGTACTCTTTTGATTGCCCAGCTGCAAAACGTCTTTCTAAGTACTCTAAAGCTTCTTGTGTAGTGTAAATTCCTTCGGTGTTGTGAACTTCTTCAATATTTGCTAAAATTAGGTTCTGCATCTCGCTCCTGTTTTCAGGATTCACATTACTCATAATCTCGTCAGCAGATTCCATTCCTAAGGCCATCATCAAAATTGCCAAAGGCACTTGACCAGATGCTACAGGAATTGATACAGAAAGAATTCCATCTTTTTTCTTTTCAACGACAGTTAAAGCACGAAAACCTTCTCTTTGTGAGAAAACCTTTGCAAGTTCAGTTTGCCGTTGGTATCTCTCTTCTTGTTCAACCATTACACGGTTAGGTGCTAAATCTTCGAGACAAACAAGTACTCTTTCAGTACCATTCACAATGAAATAACCACCAGGGTCCTCAGGATCTTCAGATTTTGATTTTAGTCCATTTTTGTATTCTTCATCACTTGAATTTTCTCCAGTAAGATGGTTTCGGTGTAAATTACATAAGATAGATTTTACCATCACAGGCATGTTCCCAATTTCTTCTTCTACTTCTTCAATTTCGATACCTTCTTCAATAACTGTAAAGTTTAGATATATTGGAGCTGCGTACGTCATATTACGTAATCTTGCCATCATAGGAATTGAATCAGTTTGAGAACCATTTGCCTCATAGACCATAGGTCTACCAATTCTAATTTTACCCATATTTACAACGACATCCAAATCTCCCAATTCCAAACGGATAGCTCCTCTAAGAGATTCATCTGCACCTACTGAAATATTATCAACAACTCTTTGCATCCACGGTGCTGAATTCTTTTCGTGAGGTAAGAAATCGTTGAAAGAGCCTAATTGGTGGTTCACAAGTGCAGCACTTGGACCAGAAATACTTCTGCTTTTGAAAAAAGATTTGATTAGTTGTCTATTGTTGTTCATTCTTCCACCACCACTCTGTAAGCTAAATTGGAACCAGCACTTTCACTAACTCGGTGAATTTCTACAACATCTCCAGGTTTTGCTTCTTGATCAAGCGCTTTAAGCGCAGGATCTTTCAACAAAATTTTAGGCAATTGTTCTCTTATTACATTTAGAGGTTCTAGTTTGCTATCGACTTCAGAATCGTCAAGCAAAATATGCTTCGGTACAAGTTTGTTTAGCCATAAGATGTTATCATTCATTTTTTTACTCCTTTAAAGTGAGACAAGTGCTGGTTTCTGCCCCTCTTTTCCCGGTTTTCATAGTGCTTCCTTCCCAATAAACATCTGGCGGGCCTGAAGGGATTCGAACCCTTGGCCGTCCGGTTAAAAGCCGGACGCTCTACCTAGCTGAGCTACAGGCCCTTGTGTCCTCTAACCGTGAACAGATGAATGCTGGAGCTTGTGGCCAGTCAAGTAGTTTATATAAATTCTATGCTCAAAACAGCTTAAATTGCCCATTATTGAGGAGTGGATATGTGCTATTGGGCTAATTTTGCGACACGCATTCAATTTTATAAGCGATTTCATAGGGATTAGTATATAAAGCACACATTCAAAAAAATACACAATAATTTTTAACATCCCTGCTCTTTCGCACATCATGCCAAGAGTGGGAATATTGACAAGCGGAGGAATTGCGCCATGCCTTTCAGCATCAATAGGTGGATTGATTGAAAAATATACTGAAATTTCTCCCGAGTCCGAAATTATAGGTTATCAGCACGGGTACAGGGGACTACTACTTGGCAATAGTATAAAATTCTCAGATAAAGTCAAACAAAATTTCTCAAAACTTTATAATTTCGGAGGAACACCGATAGGGAATAGTAGAGTTAAGTTAACTAATGTAGAAGATTGTGTAAAGAAAGGATATGTTTCAGAGGGGCAAGATCCATTAGAAGTTGCAGCAAAGCAATTAGAGAAAGATAAAATTGATATTTTACATACGATCGGAGGAGATGACACCAACACTATGGCTGCAGCTTTAGCTAAACATTTAGAAAGTGCAGGAAAAAAATTAACAGTAGTCGGCCTTCCAAAAACAGTGGACAATGACGTGATTCCAGTTAAGCAAACTTTGGGAGCTTTTACTGCGGCAGAACAAGGAGCTCGATTCTTTCAGAATATAGTCAATGAAAATACTACCAGCCGTCGTCAATTGATAATTCATGAAGTAATGGGTCGCCATTGTGGTTGGCTTACAGCAAGAACGGCCTATGAATATCGAAAATCCTTAGAGAATATGGCATTTCTTCCAGAATTAAATATGTCAAAAGAAAGATGGGACGTTCATGCAGTTTATATTCCAGAATTCGATGTCGATTTCCAAAAAGAATCGCAAAGACTTCGCAAATGTATGAACGAAAATGATTGTGTAAACATATTTCTAAGTGAAGGAGCAGGTATGGACACTATCATTCGAGAAATCGAGTCACAAGGGCAAGAAGTTCCACGAGATGCATTTGGTCATGTTCGTTTGGACGATATTAATCCAGGACAGTGGTTTGCCAAACAGTTTGCAGAAGCATTAGATGCCGACAAAACTCTAATTCAGAAAAGTGGTTATTTTGCACGTTCCGCAAAGCCAGGAAAAAGAGATTTGGATTTAATTAAAAAATCCGCATTTATGGCGGCAGAACTTGCCCTAAATGGTGAAAGTGGATTGGTCGGCCTAGATGAAAGCAATGATGGTGAATTAGGCTTGATAGATTTACAACAGATTAAAGGCGGCAAAGAATTTGATACAAGCCAATCTTGGTTTCAAAACATGTTATCAGAAATTGGGCAAAAATAGCCCCTAAATCATTTTATTCAGGTAGTTTTGTGTAGCCCATGAACAAAGAAAGTTTAGCTAAAGTAGCTAGCGACATAGTAGCATCCGGTAGAGGGATTTTAGCTGCCGATGAAAGCACACCGACAATGGGTAAAAGATTAGCATTAATTGGTCAAGAGAACACAGAAGAAAATCGTAGAGATTTCCGTCAAGCACTGTTTGATACAGACGGAATGGAGATGTTTATTTCAGGCGTCATTTTGTTTGAAGAAACATTGGAACAGAAATCGAGTGAAGGGACCAGACTTTCTAAAATTCTAGAATCAAAAGGAGTTTATCCAGGTATAAAAGTCGATAAAGGAGCCCATCCTATGGATGGTTCAGCTTCTGAGAAGTTAACAAAAGGACTTGAAGGCCTCTATGAGAGATGCTTAGACTATTACAAACTAGGCGCAAGATTTGCTAAATGGCGTGCAGTCATAACTATTGGAGATGACATACCTACAGATGCGTGCATCAAAGCAAATGCGTCAGCACTTGCCAAATATGCACGCGCCTGTCAAGATGCAGAATTAGTGCCAATTGTTGAACCTGAAGTTTTGATGGATGGAGATCATACAATTGAGAGATGCTACGAAGTTTCAGAAAAAACATTTAAGACGGTTTTCGAAGAATTAGATAATGAAGGGGTTTATTTGCCCGGAATTTTGTTAAAGCCAAATATGGTTGTTTCAGGTAAAGATTGTCCAGTTCAGGGTGATATGAATGCAGTCGCAGAAATGACAGTTAAATGTCTTAAGGCATCAGTGCCTGCAGATGTTCCCGGTATTGTATTTCTTTCAGGAGGTCAGTCTGAAACTGAAGCTACAGAACATTTGAATGCAATGAATGTGATGGGAGATTTTCCATGGGCTTTGAGTTTCTCATACGGTCGAGCACTTCAGCAATCTGCATTACATGCTTGGAATGGAAATAATGCAAATTTAGAGACAACTTATGCAGTCTTTTATCATAGAGCCGAAATGAATTCCAAGGCTTGCCATGGAGAATATTCACCATCCTTAGAAATATAGAATGAAAAAAATCTCTTTGCTTTTAGCTACAGTTCTCTTAATAGCAGGAGCTGGTGGAACTTATGGTTATTTTTTCATTTATAATGAAGATAATGAAACAGATTCTACAGCCGTTGAAACTGAGGAAGAATTAGAACCTGAACCGGAGCCCGAGCCTGAACCAGAACCCGACCCAGAGGATCCGCCAGGAGAAACAAACAATACGTTTTTTAGAGGAATAAAAGACGAGTGCTTCGAACATGGAGGAATGGAAAGGTGCTGGAAACTTTACGTTCCTAATGA
>CACALG010000049.1 GCA_902533295.1 uncultured marine group III euryarchaeote
TTTGACTGACTCTGAACAATCTAAGAAACTTTTCAGCAATATAATTGAAAAACAAGGAAATATCGATGTTTGTGTTGCTAATGCAGGAAATTATCCCAAAGAATTTGCTCCATTATGGGAAATTGAAAGTGATAGATGGGAAAATACTGTCTCTACAAATTTGTCTTTGACCTATAACACTGCCCGAGAATTCCTAAAACACGCTTCTGAAACAAAGAAAGGTTCTCTTGTTCTTATTGGATCTACTGCAGGAATTTATGGAGAAGCAGGGCATGCAGATTATGCTGCTGCGAAAGGAGCTATAACTTCAGGATTATTGAGAACTCTGAAGAATGACGCGGCACAAATTGGAAATGGTGTGAGAGTTAATGCTATCGCACCAGGATGGACTGTTAGCCAAAAAAGATTAGAAGAAGGATTAGACCAAAAACGTGTAGAACGAATCGTGTCAACCATGTCTTTGAAGAAATTGGCCAAACCCGAAGACGTCGCCAATTCAGCCATTATGTTAGCTTCAGATTCACTTTCCGGACATATAACTGGGCAAGTTATAGAAATTGCAGGAGGGATGGAAGGACGGATAGTGGCTGGGACGAAATAGGTTTCAAAAATCTATTACTTGGAAGCATTATTTTTTCATTACTTGTATCTTGGATTATAACTATAATTTATGATGTTAATTTCAGCTTTGTTATCTTTGTAATTGTCCAAATATTTGTTATAATTGCAACAACGATGATTTGGCCTGCTTTAAATTCAAGATAGGGTTAAATTAGAAACTCTATAGGAAAGCGTGGAAGAAACTCCAAAAAAAGTAAGACGCTACGACATCGATTGGCTTAGAGTCATTTTATTTGCTTTATTGATTCCATTTCACGTAGGAATTGGAGTTTATTGGAATCTTTATGGTGATGAAATTAATCCTAATCTTGATGGACTTAGTAGTGAGGAGAGATGGGAAATTGCCGAGAATGGTAATGATTACACATCCGAATCTGTAGATTTTCCAAGTATGATCCTACACTGGATGCATCAGTGGAGACTTGCAGGACTCTTTATGATTTCAGGAATGGGCACAGCTTTTGCTTTCCGGAATCGGACGTGGGACATATTTCTCAATGAAAGAGTCAAGCGACTTCTTGTACCTATGTTTTTTGGAGCGTGGACTATGGGTTTTGCCGGCTCTATACTTACAGAAGGCAAGGATATGGATCTAATGGCACTTACTGGAGAATTTCTTTGGGGTATAGTCTGGAGATCTCTATTTTTCTGGGTCCCTTTTGTGGGGAAGTTATTCGCATTGGGACATCTTTGGTTTCTATGGAACTTGTTCCAATATTCTCTCTTTCTTACTCCTGTCTTTTATTTGGTTAGAAATTATCCAGATGGTCAAATGGCGCGATTTTTACGTTCATTATTTACATTACCTAAGAGAAGTGGTGTATTGCTTTTGTTGCCATTTGTTCTTGTTCTAACTGAAATACTATTCAAACCTTGGTTTCCTGGATATATTGGTGTTGGATATGAATGGTTTTGGTTTTTTGTCTTTTTTGCATTTGGTTATGCTTGTATTGTAGCTAAAGATGAATATTATGAATTTATAGAATCGCATAGAATGCTAATTACTTGTCTAACCCTTCTGTGGACTATTGCATTTGTTTGGATTCGTTTAGAACAAAAAAATACGGGCATACCTTATGTTGATGGAGGGTGGTTGGATAAAGGAATTATACATAATGAAATGACTATCTTGGCATGCATAATTCATAGTTTTCACGCTTGGTTTTGGTGTTTGACTATCTTTTCATGGGGTGCTTACTTGCTGAACAAACCTAGCAAAAATCTAACCTACTTCAACCAAGGCGTTTACCCCTTTTACATAGTCCACATGCCCCTTACTTTTGCCGGTCTCAAAATATCTGGTGAGTTAGGGCTGAAAAATTCTTTTGCTATTATTGTAGCTACTGTTTTTGTGGGACTAACTTGTTGGATTTTCTTTGAGGGTGTAAAGCGAACTAGAGTTACACGTTTTCTATTTGGAATAAAAGAAATCAAAAAAGAAAAGTATGCTGAAAACAACCCTGCTATCGAGGAAACCTAACGCCAGTCCTTATATAGGGTCCGTTTCTGCGAGCGACCCTACATTCACGCAACCAGACGTTTAGGGCAATTATCCCTACACCTCTTGAGACACTTGTTCTCGACGAGAAACGGCGTCACGGTACGATGTGCACCATGTGGGAAACTACGCCTGATTTCGACACCGTTAGCAACGGTTAGCGTTATCTGGAGAGAAAGGAAAAAATGCCAAAACACAACAAACCGAACCGCGGATCTATGGCTTTCAGCCCTCGCAAGAGAGCACGCTCTGAAACGCCACATATCTCTAGTTGGGCTGCTGTCGATGGTGATGAAACTAAAATTCTTGGTTTTGCAGGATACAAAGTTGGAATGAGCCACATAATGGCTGTTGATTACAGAAAGAAATCTACCACTGCTGGACAAGAAATTCGTATGCCTGTCACTGTAGTTGAAATGCCTCCAATGAAGGTTATTGGAGCTCGTGGATATATTCAAGACACTTATGGTTTGAGAACTCTTACAGAAGCATGGGACAAGAAACTTGATTCTGAATTAGAGCGAAAATTACCTATTCCTAAAGAACAAGACAATAAAGCTGCTTGGAAAAGTATGAAAGATAACGATATTGAAGAAATTAGATTACTTGTTCAAACCCAGCCTAAAATGGTAACTGGAATACCAAAGAAAAGACCTGAAATCATGGAAATGGCTATTGGCGGTGGAGATATAGGTTCTCAAATTGATTTTGCAAAAGGCATGATTGGTAAAGAATTTACAGCTAATGACTTTGCTGAGGATGGGGAAATGTTGGATGCTGTAGCTGTGACTACAGGATATGGTTTCCAAGGTCACGTAAAGCGTTGGGGTGTAAAATTACTAACGCACAAAAATTCAAAACATCGTAGAATGATTGGAAACTTAGGGCCTTTCAGTCCTGGTTATGTTGTTTCTACTGTACCTCAAGCTGGTCAAACTGGTTATCATCAAAGAACTGAATACAATAAAAGATTACTAAAAATTGGAGACAATCCGGATGAAATTAATCCAAAAGGAGGTTTCCTAAATTACGGTTTAGTGCGTGGAACTTATGCACTATTGCATGGTTCTTTGCCTGGACCTACAAAACGTCTGATTAGATTTAGAAAAGCTGTCAGATTCCACGGAACAAGAGCTGATTCCGTTGTAAAACCTAATATAACAATGGTTTCACAAGAAAGTCAGCAAGGAGTGTAGAATGAAAGTTCCTATTTACTCTATGAAAGGTAAAGCTTCGAAAAGCTCTGCAACGTTACCTAATGCTTTCGAAGAACCTGTAAGATTAGATTTAATTCGTAGGGCAGTAAGGGCTGCAAGAGCAAATCGTAGACAAGCCTACGGGGCATCGAAAGGTGCTGGTTTCCGTCACTCTGTATCTTGGCCAGGTAAAGGCCGTGGTATGGCCCGTACACCGCGTAAGAATGGTGGAGGCGGTAGAGGTGCTCAGGCACCAAATACAGTGGGCGGAAGAAGAGCACACCCTCCTAAGGTAGACAAAGAATGGGATTTGAAAATCAATTCGAAGGAAAGAAAGAAAGCTTTCCGATCTGCATTGGCTGCGACTTCACAAGAATCCTATGTAAGTGCAAGAGGTCATGAAATTCCAGAAAAAGCCACTCTACCTTATGTGGTTGAAGATAAAATTGAAAAGATTGCATCTGAACACAAGGGTGAATCGATAACAAAAAGAGCTATGGCTTTACTTGATGGTTTAGGGCTTGGCGAAGATGTTGACCGTTCATATGACGGTAAAGGCATTAGAGCTGGAAAGGGTAAGAGACGTGGAAGAAAATATCGAACGCCTAAATCTGTTTTAGTCGTGCTTTCCGAAACTAATGGATCTGAAAAAGCATTCCGTAACCTCTCTGGCGTTGATGTTACTACTGCTAAGGAACTAAATACCGAATTATTAGCTCCTGGTGGAGATCCAGGAAGATTAGTTGTATTCAGTAAATCTGCCGTATCGGCTTTAGGAGAAAGGCTATGAGTGAACATAAAGTAATTCTCAGCCCTCGATCTAAAGAAAGAGCATTATACATGCTTGAACAAAATAAATTAGAATTCTATGTTGCTCGCACAGCATCAAAACATGACATAAAAGGGGCC
>CACALG010000050.1 GCA_902533295.1 uncultured marine group III euryarchaeote
TTGTATTCCAAAATTGTGTCTTTCTACTTCGTAACCAAGCATTTCAGCCATAATAACTGAATCTTGTGAATAGTTTTTTGGTACGCCACCTCCAACAACGATTATTCCTGAGCTTCCACACTTACTTTTCATTAATGCTATTTCTCTAAGATCTTTTATTGAATCTATGGTAAATTTAGTTCTGTTTTTTTGATTTAATGCTATCCCTATCCCGATTGAGCAATCATTAATTGCTGGAATGAAAATAGGGACTTTATTTTCAAATGCAGCTTGCATGACGCTATCATCTATATTTTCTGTTTCAGATAGCCATTTACCACAATATTCCATAAATTCTCGACTAGAATAATTTCCATCAGGGATTGTTTTAGATATTTCTTTGAAAGTCAAATCAACTTGACGCAGTGCTGTTTCATCAAGTAAATGATCATAAACTCTATCTATCATGAGTTCTTGTAGTTCAGAATCATCTAATTCGGGATTACATTTGTAGTGTTTATGACCTAGAGCCTCGAGCATATCCTGCTCAAATAATGCACCAGTACAAACTAAGGCATCCACACAATTTTTCCTTATAGCATCGATAGTAATCTGCCTTAAACCTGCACTAAAAAGGCTACCTGATAAGGACCAGATTATACTAGTATCAGTTCTAAGCTTTTGGTGGTATAATTTTGCAGCTTTGCCAATATTTCGTGCTTCAAAACTAGAATCATCAAAAGCGTTTATTAATTTAACAATTCCTCCCGTATCTTTCAATTGGATTTGTTTAACTTCATTAGTCAAAAGGTTTTTCTTTTTGAGAATTTTTTCCTCATTCAGGTCGAAAGAAGGCATTGGAGGTATTCTGTTTTTTTTCATCTTAATTTCCTTCTGTTGGAATGAGTTTATTTTTTTCACGTATTTTCAGTGCGTTGAGGTTTAATTTTTTTAACCTGTATAATAAATCTTTATCATTTGTAGCAATAACATTTCCGTTCTGGGCAGCTTCAAATAACATATCATCTGCATAACCATTTCCAATATCAACAACTTCCATATCACTACAAAATTCTAGTGCAGTTTTAGCATCTTTTGTTTCCAATTTTTTTAATTCTGAGATTACACAACTTGGGATTGCTATGGCCGTTCCTGGCATAGCTTCAGCTATAGCTTCTCTAAAATCAGGTCCTCCATTAAATGTCCACAAAATAATGTTAGTATCTGTTAGGACAGTTTTCATTCTTTAATTATGCCGTATCCTATTAAATGCCATTTACCATCAACTTGTCTACTCAAAGCTATTCTTTGACCAACATGTGCACATACAGGCATTCTAAGTTTTAAATTTACTATGTTTTCTTTTAGTGTAATTGGTACTCCTAAACTAGTACTTGTTCCTACGGTAAGAACTAATGGTTCTCTAGTCTTCAATTCCCCCATATCTTGAACATTTTTTGTCCCAACAACTCTGTCAAGCAATTTTGTTTCTATAGATAAGGTGTCTCCAGTATCCCAGACAGGCGGTAGGGTTCCTGGTTTTCCAATTACATTTCCTCTGAGTGAGTCTGATTTAGTCATTGCAGGATCAAGGTTAGTTCCTATTGCTACTAATCCACCAGGACCTAATGATTCTCTAGAAACACCACTATGCAAGCTACTAACATCGGTTGTTATTGGTTCAAGCCCCTTTTTTGTAGTTCTACCTGGCCTAATTTCAATTTTATCACCAACTTTAATTTTACCTATACTTACAGTACCTCCTAAAACTCCACCTTTGAGATTCTTTGGAAGCGTCCCTGGTTTATTTATATCAAAAGATCTTGCTACATTCATTTCAAAATCACTCTTCAAGTCCTTATTTGGTGTCGGGAAAAGTAATTCGATTGCTTGTATCAATAAATCAATATTTCGATTATGGTGGGCTGAAACAGGTATTATTGGTGAATCTTCTAATGATGACCCTTTCAAGAAATCCTTTATTTCATTGTAGGAGTCAGTTGCACGTTCTTTCGAGCACACATCAATTTTATTTTGCACAACAATTATATTTTCAAAACCCATAATCTCTAAGGCAGACAAATGTTCACGTGTTTGAGGTTGGGGGCACTCTTCATTTGCAGCTATCAATAATATAGCTGCATCCATTATAGCAGCTCCACTCAACATAGTACCCATGAGTGTTTCATGGCCTGGAGCATCAACAAAACTCACGGTTCTCAGATGTTTTATTTTTCCTCCTTTGAATTCTTTTTTATCAGGTTCAGAAGTATAGTGTTCAGAACCATCCTTCATTTTAACATGGTAAAAATCAGCATCAGCATATCCTAATTTTATAGATATACCTCTCTTCATTTCTTCACTGTGTTGATCAGTCCATTTACCCGTCAAAGCTTGGGTAAGTGTGGTTTTCCCATGATCTACATGCCCCACCATTCCGATGTTTATTTCGGGTTGAGGGGAAGCTGTCAAGTTAAGCCTCCTCTGGTTTCAGCAGCTCCTCAATAGTTTTTGGTCCGTAATCAACCACCTTTAGATTAACTTGTGAAATATCACCACTCAATGTTCTACCACGAATAAGTTTTCGTTTGCGTTGGCCATCTCTTACTGGATTAAAACCTACAGAGTCCGTCATCAAAATCTTTCTTCTTTGATTTCCATCAATGTCTCCCCTCATTGGGACACCAGACTTATCAGAACCTCCGGTAATCTTCAATCTGTATCCTGGTAATTCTACAAAAATACCATCTATTTCTTCTCCCACATATTTACCAACAAGGGCGTTTGACTTGTCTTCTGACAAGACTTTTTGATGCGTAGTTTTGTTTTTCGGGTCTGCTATTACGGTTTTGAACTCAGCCATATCTCACCTTATACGGTATTTGCGTGATAAAAGCTAATATTTAAAGAATATTGCGAAAGTAACAATTAAATACTAGATATACGAGTACACAATAGATGGGGTTGCTAGTAATTGCAATTGATAGGGACAATGACTTAGGTCGGAAGACAGGGATTCGTAGTCCTGTAATTGGCCGTGAATCAAATGTTAAGGCTGCATTAGAGTTAGGGCTCGCAGATCCTGAAGAGAGTGATACAAACACTATGTTGGAAGCCATCCGTACGTATGATTCATTATTGGATGATGGCGAATCAGTAGAGGTTGTTACGATATGTGGTGACGTCCGAGTAGGTACTAAATCAGATATGAAGATTGCTAATACTTTGGATCAAGTTATTATAAAAACTAAGGCAACTAAGGCAATTTTAGTTAGTGATGGTGCAGAAGATAGAGAACTAGAACCAATCATACGTTCGAGACTTCGTATAGATTCAACTAGGATGGTTGTTGTTCAACAGTCTAGACCAATAGAGGATACCTTGTATACTATAATTCACAAGATGGAAGATCCTAAAGTTCAGAGACAATTTATACTTCCTATTGCACTTATAATATTTGTTTGGGGGTTAGCAAAAATATTAGATGTACCTGAAATAGCTTCAGGTCTTATTTGGGTTAGTCTTAGTGGATATCTTTTGGTTAAGGTTGCCGGATGGGAAGATGAGTTTAGGAATTTTTACAATGAGCTATTGACAACTGGAGAAAGGGTTTCTCTCTACTCGTATGTTTGGTTAATTGCTATTCTGCTTTTTGTTGTAGGAG
>CACALG010000051.1 GCA_902533295.1 uncultured marine group III euryarchaeote
CGGCATCTACTTGTATCTGATCTTTTTCACCAGATACAAACAAAGGTTTGTTCATTAGTGATGTTTTTCCCTCATTTAGATACGTGACGTATTCTGCGATACCTCCTGCATATTGAAATGTTTCGGATTTACCTCCTTCCTGGGAAATAGTAATTGTTATTCCTGCATTTAGGTATGCTAATTCTCTTAAACGGTAGCGTAATGTTGAGAAATCAAACTGAATTGTTTCAAATATACTTGAATCGGGCATGAAACGAACTGTAGTTCCATGAATATCACTGTCTCCTATTCTCTCAAGCTTACTATCAAGATTACCACGCTTGTATTTTTGTGTAAAACTTCCCCCATCTCTGTGGATTTCAACCGTAGCCCAGATAGACAATGCATTAACTACAGAAACACCAACACCATGAAGTCCACCTGAGACCTTGTATGTATCACTGTCAAATTTCCCTCCGGCATGCAATTTAGTCATTACAATTTCAACTGCCGGAACCTTATATTGAGGATGATCATCAATAGGTATTCCTCGGCCATTATCCTTAACTGAACAAGAACCATCTGAATGTAGCATAACATTTATTGTGTCACAATGGCCATTCATTGCCTCATCAACTGAATTGTCAACAACCTCATAAACTAAATGATGAAGACCTGCTTCACCCGTTGAACCTATGTACATTGCGGGTCTTTTTCTTACAGCTTCAAGACCTTCTAAGACCTGGATTTGGTCTGCTTTATAACCATCTTTTTCTGGTGCCATAATGCTATCTTACATACAAGAAGAATAGGGGTTTTAAGTATACCCTATAGAACTGAATTTATCGTCTATGGAATAGATAGTTTAAAGGGTCTTACGACCTGGCCTCCATCCTGCTGGACAAGCTGCGCCTGTTTGTAATGCTTGAAGTGTTCTAACTGTCTCATCTACGCTACGTCCAGTCCAGGCTGGATTAATTGTCATTGAAAGCAAAATTCCTTCATCATTTATTATAAAAGTTCCCCGTAAAGCTTGACCTAGTTCTCTTTGAAGTACTCCATATGAAGTAGAAATCTTAAGAGAAGGATCTGCTAACAATGGATATGATAATTTGTCAATTCCTCCCTTTGTTCTTGGCTTTTCCATCCATGCTTTATGACTATATGTTGAATCTGTTGAACAACCTATCAATACTGCATTTGCCTTTTCAAAATCTTTGAAACGACGATTGAACGAATGTATCTCAGTTGGACACAAACTAGAAAAATCTCTTGGATAAAAAAATAAAACAGTCCATTGATTATCTGCAATAATATTTACAAGTGAGATTTTATCATATAATATTTCTTTTTTACGAGAATCGTATCTCACTGTATCGCCCTCAAATAAAGGTGCTGATTTACCTATTCTTGGAATTGTTGGAGCCAAAATTGATTACCATATCATCAAATTAGGCAAAATGTATAAAGTTTTGGCCATTAATACGCATACTACCATTATGAAAATGAAAAAAATATTAATAAATTAATCAAAAAAAGATATTACAGCCTCAAAAACCTTAGAAACATCGGAATCGCTTAATGCTGGATGAACTGGCAAACTCAAAGCAATTTCTGTCAAACGTTTGGCATTTGGACAATTTGTAGTATATTCAGACATAGGTTCGTAATCATACAATAGTGTTGGATAATACGTTCCTGAACCAACTCCTTTTTCCGCGAGATAATCCCGCAATGCATCTCTTTTTTCGGTAAGAACTGTGTACTGATGAAAAACATGACCTCTACGATTATCTGGAACTTTTACATATTTTGACAATTTTTCATTATATATTTTCGCGATTTCGCGACGACGTGAATTAAAATTACTTAATTTAGTTAATTGAACGCGCCCGATTGCTGCAGATATGTCTGTCATTCTATAATTATAACCAAATTCACTATGCTGGTATTGTGCAGTCATTCCATGTGCTCTCAAGACTTTACACAAATTAGCAATCTCTTCATCATTTGTAGTAATAATTCCTCCTTCAGAAGTGGTCATATTTTTAGTAGGATAGAAACTAAACCATCCTACATTACCAAAACTTCCTGATTTACCGCCCCATGAATTTGCACTATGCGCTTGTGCAGAATCTTCTATCAAAACTAAGTTATGTTTATTACAAATTTCTAAAAATGAAGGCATATCTGCCAATTCTCCATAAAGATGGACTGGTTGAATCGCTTTTGTCTTATTTGTGATAGCGGCTTCCGCCTTTACAGGATCCAAACAAAAACCTTCTTCTTCAACATCAACAAAGACTGGTTTAGCTCCTGCCATCATGATTACTGAGGCTGTAGCAAAGAAAGTGAAGGGAGTCGTAATTACTTCATCACCGGGACTAATTCCATTAGCTAACATAGCTAAATGACCTGCGGTAGTGCCATTATTCGTAGCAACGCCATACTTAACACCACACATTTTTGCAAATTCTTCCTCAAATTTAGCTACTTCTGGGCCTTGTGCAATTATTCCTGATTGAAGGACTCTATCAACTGCTTCTCTCTCCTCTGAACCTATTTGAGGATTAGCTATTGGTATCACAGATTTGAAGGTAACAAGTAGTATTAAAAACGGATACTCTAAACGTGAATTATGTTTAAAGACATGAATTGGAAACCTGTAAGCGCTGAATTGCTCGGTACTTTCTTACTAGTATTCTTTGGAGTTAGTGCCGTTATGAATCAACCAACTTCTACAGAGGAAGCCCCCTTAACTGATTCCTATCTCTTACTTTATAGTTTAAAAGGAATTATAACTTTAGCACTTACATTATTCGTACTAGTTCACATTCTTGGGCCTGTGTCAGGGTGTCATCTAAATCCTGTAATAACTATTCCTGTTTTTATGTCCGGAAAAATTAATAGGGATGACACTATTGCATATATTGTTGCACAAATCATTGGAGCCACTCTTGGATTTATATTATTTAAAGAATTAAAACCTGAAACTGGTGGTTCTAATATTGATATTATGATAGTGGCATTAATTGGAACAACATTTTTCGTTGCATCTCTTTTAACATCACAAGACCCGGGATCTATTGGAGCTACTTTGTTCATAGTCACCGTAACTGCTTTTGGTGATGTAAATCCCGGAGTTTCACTTGGAAGTATGCTTGCATCTGCAATTGATGGAACCTCTGTGTGGGCCTTTTATGGAATAATGGGTTCACTGATTGGTTGTGGACTGGGTTACGCTGTAAAAGAAAATGTTATAGATAATTAAATTCTTACAAAAGTTGGGTAACTTCTTCAACTGAACGAAGTTCTTGGAAATAGATTTGCTCTATAGAGTCGTACATCTCATCATCGTCTTTAATTAAAGAAAGAACCGCCTCATAGCCCTTAGCTGCCTTTTGCTCCGTTTTCAATGATTCTTCTAACATTACTTTATAATCAGTAGTGTGAACAATTTCAGTAGGATCTCTATCTGTAACTGCCTGTCCTCCTAGTTTTACTATAGCTGCTCGAACCATGTCTGCATGAGTATTAGATTCACTAGCTTCTTCATCAAAAAAAGCTTTCAGATGAATTCTATGAATACCTTTTACATATGCCGAATAATGTGAATAAAGAGCTGAAGCTCTCAATTCCCAGGCAAGTCC
>CACALG010000052.1 GCA_902533295.1 uncultured marine group III euryarchaeote
CGCTCAAAGAAAACCGGCTAAAATCAAAGGAATGCTGCTCCTCGCTCCAGCTTTGCATTATCCTGAACATCCAAATGACAATCCTGAAAAGTTAATAGCTCCTGAAAATATACCCGTAATAATAATACATTCGACGACGGATGATATTGTACCGATTAGTGCTAGTAAAGATTACTTAGAAAGGTCCAAAGAAAATGTCAAACTAATTGAAGTAGAAGATAACCATGTTTTAGAAAATTCAATTGAACTTATTATTTCTGAAGCCAAAAAATTACTTAATTGCTAAAATCCTTTACCTTTTCAACCAAATCCATTCTCCTCAACCTCCAAATTCCGTAAGGAGTTATAGCTAGAGATATTATCAGAACTGTAGCAATCAAGAAAACGATAACGTTTGTAGTAGGCACGACTGTAATATAGAAAGTCCAAGAAGAAAATGTGCTAGCTATGTAAACCGTACCAAAATATGCAAAAATAGCGCCAAATATACCACCTATTAATCCAATTGCAAAATTCTCACCAATAATCATAGAACCCAATCTAGATGTTGAAGCTCCAAGAACTCTCAAGGTAGATAATTCTAAATCTCTTTCTGCAAGGTTCATTATCAATGTATTAAACAAAACTGCAGCCGCAACGAGAATTCCAAGGAAGATAAAAACTCCAATAAACTGAGATTGTTGCTCCAAAAGTTGTTTAGTGCCAGAAACTAAATTTTCTTTCTCAGTTAATCCCTGTGAAACATCTGCTAAATCTCCATCTGCTGAATCTCCATCTTCCAGTTTAAGATAAACTGATGTTGGATCTATACCTACGTCATTTTCTAAAAATATACGATGGAAATATATGGTTCTAGAAATTTCACCACGCGTTGTGCCAATAAGTTCGACTTCTACCTCAATCGTTCCAAGTTTCAGGAAACGTTTCTCATTCAATTTCCAATCAAGTAAAGCTGCAGTTCCTTCATCTGCTAAAACTTGAGCAGGAGTGCCTTCTTTAGATGGAAAATCACCCTCAACCAGATTTACCAATCGTAATGATTCAGCTGTATTAAATTCCTCTAAACCAACTGCCGTAAATGGTCGTGATTTTTCAGTTTCATCATCTATTGTTCCAAAAGGATATTCTATAACTAATTCATACGTTGCATTGTTCTCATGCGACCAAGAGATTATGCCCTCTGGGCCTCCTTCTGGAATAACTGCTTGAACATCCCATTGTTGATTTTCTTCTATATTATCAACTAGAACATCAGTCATAGAACCTGTAAAAATTAACATTGAGCCATAAATTACCATAGATAGACCTACTGCAAGAAAGGTAAGGCCTAAACGTATAGGCTTACGTAAACTGGAACGAATTGTCAAACCTATTGTAGTTGATAATCGAGCAGTTAAATTCTGAAGAAATTTAGAACCCACGCGTACTTCATTTTGACCACTCAATATGTCTAGAGGTTTTAACCTTGAAGCTTGCCAAGCGGGCCTTATTCCTGACAAAAATACAATTATCATTGCAATTGCCACTATTTCTGCCACCATATTCCAATCAATGGTTTCATTCAGAATTGGAAGGCCTATTATTTCTTCATAAACATCAAGCATTGCCCTAATACCAAATAATACTCCTAATAGAACTCCTATAGAACTACCAATTAAGCCAATAATCAAAGGTGCAAGCATGTAACCAACCATAATTGAATTACGTGGAACCCCAAGAGTGCGCATTATTGCTATCTCACGAGATTGACTCTGTATCAACCTTTGCAAGCTGATTATTATTGTTATTGAAGCTACAATCACCAACATTGTAGTAACTGCTGGAAAACTCTTTTGAGCTCCTTCAAGATCTGCTCTCAAGAGTTCTACAGAAAACGTTTCTCCTCTGTCATTAACAGTTGCCGTGCCTGAATCTTCATCCAATAAAACTTCCATAATATGGGCTTTAACTGGACCAATTTCACCTCCTTCAAATTTGTCAGTGGATGGAAGGTCAAATTCAGGGGTGCCTTCTAAATCAATCAAAATTTTATTTGAAGAACCTGAGGTAAGATTAGTCAGCTTTTCGAGACCTTCACTAGTCATATAGCCAGTAACATAAGTACCTGCTTCAGCAGGAAAGAGTGAACCCTCTGGAGCAAACCAAAAATGATTCGAATGATAACCTATACCAACAACTGTAAAATTTATGCGACCTTCACCGGCACCCAATGAAACTGAACTTCCTACTGAAATATCCAAATCTTCTGCTGCACGAACATCAATTACAATTTCTGTTGGTGATTGTGCAATCCGTCCCTCACAACATTCATGATCTGGAATCCAAACCTTATCAACTTCACCTTCATCAGTACCATGCCAAACTGCTGTGACCAAAACCTCATTACCTAATTTATTTGTATGGAATAGAGTTCCATCAAGGACTAACCTAGGTTCACATTTATCGATTCTAGGTGACCCAACTGGAAAATCCTCTTCAAAATTGTTGCAAAGGTTCTGAGATTCTTGATCAGACCAAGTCCCAACTGGAAGGTTTACCCAAACATCAGGAAGATTAACGCCGTTTTCATTATCTTCATATATAGTATCGTAGACAATTGCCACGTTTGTTGCATAACCGCCCATTGAAATTCCTCCTAACACACCTATAACAACCATAAAAATTACTGCAACTAAACGTATTTTGGTTCTCCAAAGACTACGGGCTAATCTTTTGGTTAGAAGGAAAGACATTACTTTGATTTTACCTGGTCATCGGACTTGACTTTGCCACTATCAAGACGAATTATACGTGTTGCATATTTTGCCAAAGATTCATCATGAGTAACCATTACTGTAGTTATGCCTTCTGATTTACAAGCTTGAATAAGAACATCCATGACCTTAGTAGATGTCTCAGAATCAAGATTTCCTGTTAGTTCATCTCCCAAAAGGAGTCTCGGTTTCTTAGCTATACTTCTTGCAATAGCGACTCTTTGTTGTTGCCCTCCACTTATTTCAGAGGGAAAACGGTGCATTTCTTCTTCCAAGCCAACTAATCTTAGAATCTCTTCTGCGCGATTAGTATCACGCCCTCCGGATATCTCTTGGATTAGCATAATATTCTCCATGACTGTTAAATCCTGTAGTAAATTGAAAAATTGAAAAACATACCCGACATTATTTCTACGAAATGTGGTCATTTTCTCATT
The DNA here is from genome assembly GCA_902533295.1 of uncultured marine group III euryarchaeote. Lineage (GTDB taxonomy): Archaea > Thermoplasmatota > Poseidoniia > MGIII > CG-Epi1 > CG-Epi1. Next base: position 3,191 of record CACALG010000052.1, read on the forward strand.
GCTTAGAGCTGTTGGCCAAGAATGGCTAAAATATTCTGGAATCCATAAACCTATTTTTATTGCAAAATTCGTAATATCTGCTAACAAACCCAAAAAACCATCTGGTCTAGTGATTCGTGTTTTAGGTGGTAAATTTGGTAATTTAGGGACGGGTTTACCCTCGAAAATGTAACTTCCTTCTGTAGGACTATCTAATGCTGAAAGG
>CACALG010000053.1 GCA_902533295.1 uncultured marine group III euryarchaeote
TAAATCTCTTTTGCCACCGAGTTTCAATTTTCTGTCAGTTAAAGATTTTCTTTTAGATTTTATGAAGGAATGTAAATATACAGACAATTTCTATAAAATGATGTATTTCAACTTCAAATTCGATCTTCCAAATGGTTACTTAGTTAAAGTTGATAGAGTTAGTATGGCTCATTCACTAGAGACTAGACTCCCTTTCTTAGACTATAGATTGATAGAATTCATGAGTGGTGTTGATAAGACAATAAAAATGGATGGATGGCAGACTAAAACTATTCTACGAAAAACCATAGGAAAAACTTTACCAAGTCAACTACTCAATTCAAAAAAGAAAGGTTTTAGTGTTCCCGTTAGAGACTGGTTTAAGTCCCCAAAACACATCGGAAAAATAGCAGATACTTTTAGCACGTCAAACATCTTCAATGAAAAAATTATTAATTATTTATTGGAAAGTAATCTAAAATCTGAGAGCGATCATGGAGAATTTTTGTGGAGTCTTCTAGTACTTCATAAATTTGTTGAATCTTGAATATAGGTATAGTAACAAGTGGTCTCACCCCTGTTAAAATAGGAGGTCTTGAGAAGCAATGAAAAATATGGGAGAGGTATGTTGCTTTATATTGGGCGACGGTCCTGCAAAGGATAGCTTGATTAACATGTCAAAAAATTCGAATGTAAAATTCTTAGGGTCTGTAAAACCTACAAGCACACGTAGTTATCTGTCAAAGTTTAAAGCCTTAATAATTCCCTCAGTTGCTGAAGAAGGTTTTCCGAATGTAATAATTGAATCAATGAGTGTAGGAACTCCAGTTATTGGCACGGATGTTTCTAGCATAAGTGAAATTATAAATCAGAATAATTGTGGGTTAATTGTGCAAAAAAAGAACTCTCTTATGATTCAAGATAGAATTAAAACTTTAATAAATGATTCAGAATTATTATGCTCATTAAGTTCTAATTCAATTAAAAATTCGCTCAATTATCATTGGGATAGAATAGGTCCCGAGTTTGAAAAAATTTTTTCAGAGGCGATTAATTAATGAATATTTCTATTTTTGGATTAGGTTATGTAGGTTCTGTATCTTCTGCATGTTTTTCTTTAATGGGCCATAATGTGATAGGAGTTGATAATAAAGAACACAAAAACGTTTCAATAAATTCAGGCCAGGCACCAATTTTCGAAAGCGGTCTTGACGAGTTATTATCCAAATCTATTGAATCTAATAGACTTTCTGCAACTTCTGATGTGAAATACGCAGTTGAAAATTCAGATATTTCTATTATATGTGTAGGCACACCAAGTAAACCGAATGGATCGGTTGACATATCATATATAATTAATGTTTGTACACAGATTGCAGAAGTTCTAGTTCAAAAGAAAAGTTACCACGTAATAGTGATAAGAAGTACAATACCACCAGGGACTATAGAGAATTCATTGATTCCACATATAGAAAAAATTTCAGGCCTTAAAGTTCGAAAAGATTTTGGAATAGGTATGAATCCTGAATTTTTAAGAGAAGGTACAGCAATAGATGATTTTTTCGATCCTCAGAGAATAGTTATTGGTGCAATAGATCAACTCTCCTACAAAAAAATATCTGAAATATACGAAGGTAACAAAAATTACAATGTAAAAGCTGAGTTATTCAATGTACCTATTAAAAATGCTGAAATGTGTAAGTATGTAGACAATAGTTTTCATGCGATGAAGGTAGTATTCGGTAATGAGGTAGGAGTTATATCGAAAAATTTAGGAATAGATAGCAGAGAATTAATGGAGATTTTCTGCAAGGACCGCAAATTAAATCTTTCTCCATATTATTTTAGGCCAGGCTTTTCATTTGGTGGTTCTTGTTTGCCAAAAGATTTGAAGGGACTAAATTTCATTGCTAAGGATATGAATTTAGAAGTACCTCTGCTAAATTCAGTTATAAATAGCAACAAAATACATACCAATAGAGCCCTAGAAATTATAGTAAAAACTAATAAGACAAAGATAGCGTTTTTAGGTTTATCATTTAAAGATAATACAGATGATATAAGAGAAAATCCAATAATAAATATAATAAACGAATTATTGAAATCACAAAAATATGATTTATCAATTCATGATCCAATTGTAGATTTACAAGGTATTTTCTCCTCTAAAAAGATAAAAATTATAACTAATTTGACAGAGAGTATCAAAGAAAATGAGGTTTTTGTTTTATCAAATAATTCTAGTTTTTACAATACTTGGCTTTCTAATATTGATAAAATTTTAATAGATTTAAATAAAACTCTTCCGTCATCTTTTGACTCTATCAGTCTAGTTTAATATTTAATTTAATATGAGCACATTATCCCGAAAAACAATTTATTATTCTTTTGGTGCTTTTTTTCTCTATTCAATAATTAGTTTAATTTATTATAATTTTGATTTTAATTATAATGGTTATAATTTTTCTCATGATCGTGATCGTGTATTACAGAATACAAAAACAATTTTGGATTCAGGTCAATTATTCCATCCTACTATCGAGATTTTACCATTCCCCTATACTACCGATATGTGGGAAGTTTCAGAGGAGCCATATCCTAGAGGATTATTTTCTATTTTAGCTACACTCAATATGTTGACAGGAGTTAATATTCACGAATTTCTATTAATTTTCGGAGGATTTATGGTAATTCTATATGTATTACTACCTTTTGTAGTTGCAAATTCACTATTTACCAATAAGAAAATTGCGCTTTTATCTTCATTTTTTACAATGCTTGTACCGACAACAGGCCCACTTCATGGTTTATTATTACCACTTGCATCAACACTAGGATCCGCTCTTCTTTTTGTTGTATTTTTAATGCTATTTAAGCGCTCTACTCGTGCCCTATTCATTTTATTCTTTTTGGGCCTTTCAATATCATTATCACATAGACCAACAATGATTATTGTTTTTCTAATATCATTAGCATTTTTATTGTTCAGAAATTATAGATTAAATTCTCTTTCTACAATTGCAGGTTTATTCATTGGCCTATCTTTAAATGG
>CACALG010000054.1 GCA_902533295.1 uncultured marine group III euryarchaeote
CCTCTAGAATCTTCTGTACGCCTAAATGCCTCACCTGTTGCCCGAACAGGGACTCGTGAAGCCATTGTAGGTCCGGCAGGCATCTTCTTGAAACACTCTCTAATAATTTTTATAGATTCTCTCATTTCATCTATCCTAACCATATATCTGCTGAAACAATCACTATAACCAGGTCCTGCTTCTCTGGTTTGAATATTCCAATCTATCTCATCGTAAATTTCATAAGTATCATGCTCACGTAAATCAAATTTAGTTCCACAACCTCTTAGATTTGGGCCAGTTATGCCTAAATTTTGAGCTTGGGATGCTGAGAATTTACCAACATCTTCTGTACGCATCCTAAAAATTTTAGAATTCTCAAAAAGGTCAGCATACTCATCCAATCTTTGTTCAAATAATTTAAAAATCCTTTCAGTTTTTTGCTCAAACCCTTCTGGTAAATCTCTCTTAACTCCACCAATCCTTATGTAATTGTAAAGTAAACGACTTCCACTAGGGGCTTCCAAAAGATTCAGGAATAATTCACGGTCTCTCCAAAAATACAAGGCACCAGTTATATGTCCCAAATCGGGCATATAAGCTCCAGCCCACATCAAGTGAGATGCAAGGCGCTGTAATTCAAGCATAATTGTACGAATATATTGAGCCCTCGTAGGAACTTCTACACCCATTAATTCTTCAACAGAAAGTGCATAACAATGTGTCCATGTTGTAGAACTAGCATAGCATAATCTATCTGTAAGTGTAGTATTCATGAAATATTTTCTACGTTCTCCCATTTTTTCAACAGAACGATGGAGATACCCTAATTCGGGGTCAGCATCAACTATTGTTTCTCCATCAACTTTAACCTTAAGTGTCCAAAGACCATGAGTCATAGGGTGTTGAGGACCCATACTAATCCACATTTCAGCCATTACCACTCCTCCTCGTGTATTTCATACACATAATCTTTTCTTAATGGATGGCCTGCAAAACCTTCTGGCAACAAAACCCGTCTCAAATCTGGATGACCTATGAAATATATCCCCATTAAATCATATGCTTCCCTTTCATGCCAATTAGCTCCAAACCACAAATCAGAAACAGATTCAACAGTCGGTGTATCCCTATCCAAATAAATATGAATTTCAGCCATTACTGCTGCAGAACTATCTTGGACAAAAACTGACCCATTTATTGCTGAAAAATGATAAACTAATTCAAATTGAGGCTGATTATCTATCGCAGTGATTAAAGAACAATGTTCAAAACCAAAATCATCCTTAAGTTTAACAAAAAGATCCTTAGAACTGTCCTTATCTAAATTGAATTTAACGACATTATTTCGAATTAAATCGACGCTAGTAACTCCCTTAACGGATGAAACTTCCTTCATAAATGCCTTTATTTCCATAATCACCGCCTCAGGAACATTCCTGGTTCTTTTTCTCTAATTTTCTTTTGAAGTGTTAGAAAACCATGCATTAATGCTTCTGGCCTAACAGGACAGCCAGGTATGTAAACATCAACAGGCATAAATGTATCTGCACCTGCAACTACAGAATATGAATCCCAATAAGGTCCACCAGAAATTGCACATTCACCCATTGCTATCACCCATTTTGGTTCAGGCATCTGTTCATACAATGTCTTAAGCTTAGGTCGTAATTTTTCACAAACTGGACCATTGACTATCAGTACATCGCACTGTCTTGGAGATGAACGGTAAACTAAACCTAATCGATCAATATCATGATCTGGAGCTGAAGCTTGACCCATTTCAATAGCACAACACATTATCCCAAAATGTAAGGGATGTGGAGAAAATCTCTGTGCATAATTAAAGATAGGGCGTGTAACTCTATCAACAACTTCTCTCATCCCCGTAGCCTCTGCAGCATTATAGACGGCATCATCAATCCATTTCAACAATTGATCAGATCTTAAAGCAAGCCAATCACCTGCCGGAGGATCCTCCATAATTTGATCAGAATCTGTTGTTTTTGATCCCAAACCTCTTCTTAAATTTGAATTGCCTTTTATTCGTTTTGAACTCATATCCATATCACATCCTCTTTTCTAAAAGCATACCAAAGACCTAAAAGAGTTAAAAGCAAAAATAGTAGCATAACTACTTTAGCTGAGACTGCCAAATCAAGATAAACTTGGACCCAAAGAATCAAGAAGACCACTACCAAATCAAATACAACAAACAATATTGCAAACATATAGTACTGGAAATGAAACTGTATGTGTGCCTCGCCAACAGGGATTTCACCACATTCATATGTGGAATTTTTTAGAGCATTATCATTATGCGGTCGGAAGAACCTTCCGATGAAAAATGTCAATACAGGAAAAGATAACGCAATAAGCGCAAAAATCCCTATAGGAATGTACTCGTGTCCCAGCACGGATACCCTGTTGTCAAAGCCTATTAAAAGAGTTCGGGTTAATGCCTAAGATTTTACATAAATAAATGATAAATAATAACTAGTCATCCCTTCGTGGTAAAACAATAGATAAGGTAGTCAATATGGGCCCCACATACAAAAGAATAACAACTAATGTTCTTCAAGAAATGAAAAACAATGGAGAAAAAATTAGTATGCTAACCGCATATGATTATACCTTAGCTAAAATTGTAGATAATGCAAATATTGATGTAATATTAGTTGGAGACTCAGCCTCTAATGTAATGGCAGGTCATGAAACAACACTGCCAATTACTCTAGACAATATGATTTATCATGCATCTTCTGTAGTTAGGGCTGCAAAAAGATCATTAGTTGTTATTGACTTACCATTTGGTTCATATCAAGGAGATTCTAAAAAAGCACTAAGATCTTCAATCCGAATAATGAAAGAGTCAGAAGCACACGCAGTTAAACTTGAAGGTGGCTCTGAAGTTATAGAATCTGTTGAGAGGATTCTAAAAGCGGGA
>CACALG010000055.1 GCA_902533295.1 uncultured marine group III euryarchaeote
CCATGTTGAGAACCATCACAAATGTAAAATTGACTTGATGCAGAATCTGGATCCAATCCTCTAGCCATTCCAACTGCACCGTTTATGTGTGTAAGATTCGCATCTGCTTCAAAAGGTATAGTTTCATCTGAACCATTGCTTCCGCATGAGGGGTCACTTGCAGGATAAGCACCTATTGCAGTACAAGTAGGATCTCCAGCTTGAATAACGAAATCATCAATAACTCTGTGAAAGAAAATTCCATCGTAGAAAGATTCATTCACTAGCCCTACAAAATTTGATACTGTAATTGGAGCCCAATTAATAAATAATTCGATTACAATGTCTCCATGGATATCATCTCCACCTCCAATTCCTGCCTCATATGTCAAATTAATTACAACGATTGGATTGCCTAAGTAAGACTGTTCCATAGGGCTAGGTTCAGCCTTACTTACAGGGGCAAAAAGCATCAATGATAATATAATAACGAATATTCTCACATTTGGCCTATTTTTGGCTTCTTTATACGATTATAGTATACAGTAACTATTAAATCACCTTGAAATTAAGAACATTATGGACATTAAGGTAACCGAGACAGCAAAATCACGACTTCACGACATGGGAATTTCAGATGATGTTTTTCTACGTATCGGAGTTCGATCAGGTGGTTGTTCAGGAAATACATACGACGCAGTCTTAGATGATACAATGAATGAAGTAGATGAAGTCTATTATTCAGAAGATAAACTTCGTATAGTTGCTGACAAAATAAGTTCAGTCTATTTGGATGGCCTTACAATTGATTTTTCTAACGATTTGATAGAACCTGGATTCAGACTTACCAATTCGAACGCTAAGGGCTCTTGTGGTTGTGGGTCTAGTTTCAGTACTGGCGATCCTGCACCAAATGTAGACGCAGGTTTTTCGGTCTAAATATGGTACTTAGTCCAATATCTATACTTGGTGGCGATTCAGTTTATTGCATAAATGAAGCTCAAATGGAGCATGCCAAAGAGCTTACAGAAAAGGATCCAGAATCATCTAAGAAAATCAAATCTATAATCGACACATTAGAATCAGATTTTTCACGTAATGAGAGAGCAGCACTTGCTTTTACAATAATAGATAATCTTCGAGAAAATCGAGAAAAATAGATGGAAGAGTCAATCAACGTCTTAGGCAGTAAGCTTGAGTCATGTTCTACAGATCCAATGACTGGATGGTTTCGTGATGGTTGTTGTAATACAGATAATCGGGATTTTGGAAGACATGTAGTTTGTGTAGTAATGACTGATGTTTTCTTAGCATTTTCAAAAGGGGCCGGAAATGATCTTAGTTCACCTGGTCCAGGATTTTCAGGTTTGAAAGAAGGCGATAGATGGTGTCTCTGTTTGTCTAGGTGGGTTGAAGCCTACGATTCAGGAATGGCACCACAAGTTATTCTCGAAGCAACTCATGAATCTGCTTTAGAGATGGTTTCTCTAGAAAAATTGAAAGAATTTGCCTACGAAGAGTAATTATTGATGTAACTCTTTTCGAGGATCTTCATCAGTTCCCCATTTCATTGCAAACTCTTTAGTTTTTTCATACATTTCTTCGAAAGAATCCCAAATGTATAAGATTGGTTGATATTTTGTAACATCATATGGAAGAGTTTCCATTTCTTCAAAATTAGGTTTTCTATATTCAACTTCACCAGATGCACACGCATGTTCCATTTCTCCAAACGAAGAGAGCAATCCCGGTCCTACAGCTTTTACTTTTCCATTTTCACGACATGCACCAAATTCTAAAACATACCAATAGACAGATCCTAAACGATTAATTGCAGCTTCACTTTCAGTTCTCATGTCAGCTTCTCCAAATAATACATTTAATTCAGCCCATTCAGGTACTCCTAGCATTGCAGTATGTCCAACAAGTTCATGTACTACATCTGGCTCCGGAGTGTAAAACGGTCTTGATGAATGTCTAATATATTGTGTTGAAAGGAACACTTTGTTTGCAAGAGCTGTATGGAATGTTTTTGGATGTACTAATCCACCAACAGGTTCCTGCCTAAATCCAGTCATTTCTTCCAATGTTTCACTTACTTCTTGTAGCTGAGGAATTCTATCATCAGGAAGACCTAATTTTTTTGCATTTTCTAGATATTGATTACAAGCATATTTTTCATGTACGGGTGTTATTCTTTCCATGATTGCAGCCCATACAGCATCTTCACCTTCAGAATAAGGTGCGTGAGGTATTTTCTTTGCCCGTCTTTCATCCATAGACATTTCATTCCATTCAAGAGCTATTTTTGCAATCTCATTTCTTCTCTCTCTGTATCCTTCATCTTTGAATCCTGGATGATCTGGATCAAGCTCTACGAAAACGTTTCCTCCGACGATTTTTACAGCAGAGTTTGCTTCGTCTGTTTCATCACTTACACCTTCATTGGGACCATGCATAGTGTATCACTGAAACTCCATTAGCGCACGGCAATTAATGATTTGTTCTGGTCAAACATTTTTTATATATCGTGATTGAGTAATAAATATGGATACACAGCAGGAAGATAGAACATTAACAATAATCATGATTTTATCAATTATTGGTTTGATAGATTCTATTTACCTTTCTTATTTGCATCATCTTGTTGCAGGAGGGGGGGGCTGTCCAACTCAAAATCTTCCTGGATTAGATTGCGGTGTAGTATTAGCAAGTGATCAAGCTAAATTGTTTGGAATCCCTGTAGC
>CACALG010000056.1 GCA_902533295.1 uncultured marine group III euryarchaeote
TCGCAATGTTTTGCATATTGTCTATGTGACTGCTGAACAAGACGGTGATTGGCTACGTGGTTATCTTGTAATTCGTGATGGCGGCAGTCCAGGTAAATTGATGTGGAAAAGGGATTTAGGTAATATAAAAAATCAAAATAACCAAAGTTTAGAAACAGAATTTGAAAGTTTTGAAGCCGCTTATGGAACTCCAGCTATTGCAGATTTTGATGGTGATGGTCTTCTGGACATAGCAGTTACCACACCTCATGGAGTTATAAATTTTTTCGAGCCTGAAATAGAATATAGTTCTTCAAGTGAAAGCTATGATGGAGGCAATGATGGAGATAGGTGGCTACATGAAACAGGAATTACCATTGTACGCAGTAATCCTGCAATTACATCTTTTAATGGTGGTAATGATTTAGTTATTTCAGGCATTAATGAAGATGAAGAGAATGAAGTAGCAGTTGTAGCAGTAGATGGTTCTACAGGGGATGAGTTATGGAAATTTGAAGCTGACGGAAATGAAATTTCATCACCTGCAGTTTTCGAAGATGGAAGTAGTAGAAAAATATTTGTTTCAGTTTATGATAATACACAATTAGAGGTTTATGCAATTCAAAGCGGTTCTGGGTTATCAGACTGGAATCCTAAAACTATTGGCACTATTTTGAATCCAAATGACACAGGTCAGCATCCTATGCTACCTAGTATAGTAATTTCAGATATCACAGAAGATACAGGTAAGGAAATTTTAGTTCCACAACCACCAGCAACAGACAATGGCGATGCTCAACTTTGGTTGTTCACAGATGAAGGAGATTATGCAGATGGCTGGTCGTCTTCGTATGTACTAGAGGGTGGTGGAGAGATTGATGCAACTCCTGCAGTAGGAGACATAGATGGAGATGGTGAGAATGAAATTGTTGCAGTTACTTGGGAGGATCCTAGTGATCTTGGAAATAATGAAATAACACATGTTTGGGCCGTATCTAATGATGCTACTTTAGAATGGGAAACTGAATATGATACAGATTCTTCAGGGGGTTTGGATAATGATGAACACGCAATCTCCTCTCCAATTTTAGCTGTAATTTACAATGACGATGGAGAAAATAATCTTGATGTTTTTACTTGCACAACACCAGATTGTTATGCTTTAGATGGTAATGATGGTTCAGATGGTGGCGGTGCTAAAGATCAACTTTGGTCTATAAGTCTTTCAGAACGTGATGATGAAAATAGAATTTTCAATTCACCAGCCGCGTCTGATGTTGATGGAGATGGTTTACTAGATTTCGTTGTGGACGGGGCAGTTTATTCAGCAGATTTAGCAGATATGACACTAAAGAGATCAGATATAGTGATTACAGATTCAGAGGGTAATCCAGTAAATGAGGTTGAAGAAAGTCAAGAGTTAACCCTTTATCCAATTACAATACGTAATGATGGAAATCATGATGCACTCAATGTTGATATTGAAGTTAGACTAGATTCTACAACAGGTATTTTACTACATGAAGAGACAATAGATATCCAGTCTAATTCAATAAAGAATCTCGAAGAATTTAATTGGATTGCCGAAGGTCAGGGAACTTATGATATTTGGGTAATGTGCATAGTTGATGAAAATGAAAATGAGGAAGTTAGATACGATAACAACAACGTTTCTAAATCTATTCTTGTGAGGCCACAATATGGTTTGGCAGTTTCAATAGAGGATTCCTCTGAATCTGTAAATGTAACCGAAACTGCTAATTTTGATATAGATATAACCAATATGGGGCTTAGAACTGATAATTATACAATATCAGTAGCTGTACTAGATCCGGAGTGGGAAATTACCTTTCCTTCAACAGTTTATGATGTATTAACAAATACAACAGAATCATTTGCAATTAATTTTGTTCCAAATTCCAATGTTACGGCAGCTATACATCAATTTACTGTAATAGCAACATCAGAAGGCAATTCCAGTCGCTTTGATTCAGTCACTGTAAATGTTGTAGTTGCACAATATTATGATATAAAATTGGAAATGCCTTTATCTGAACAACGTGTTTTTCCAGGAACTACGTTGTCCTATCCTGTTAGGATAACAAATAATGGCAATGGCGATGATACTTTTGATCTTTATTCCACTAATGATTGGAATTCTCAGATAAGAATTGACAATACGCCTTCGGGTTCAATTACTATGGGGGCATTTAGAACAGTTGAAGCAGAATTAAGAATTACAGCTCCAGCAGATTCTGCAGTTGGTGATTTTAAAGAGATTATATTTACGGTAGTTTCACAAGGAAACAGTAACGTTTCTGAAGCAGTTTCTAGCAATACAACAATTGGAATAATGATGGCAGAAGATGCTATTGTTGATATTTTACCTGGTGACAATGCAGGTTTTGTTATCGAGTTTCAAAATCCAAATAATGTTAACGAGAATTTATCTGTTTCAATATCTTCAGGTGCTCCAGAATGGGAATATACAATTTTACCATTTAGTGTTTCTTTAGATCCTGATGAGAGAGGGCTCTCTTGGATAAATTTTACAGCACCTAATACAGCAGAACCTGGCGCGTCCTATACAATGGTAGTTGACCTAAATAGTAATCAAACTCTAGATCAAAT
>CACALG010000057.1 GCA_902533295.1 uncultured marine group III euryarchaeote
TGGTTCATCATATGTTTGTTGTGTACCAGGCCTAACAGGATGTAAATCACTATTCAATGCTGATGTAGGTGAATATGTTATGTTCTTTTCCTGTAATTTTGTTACTATCATACCTGGGACTCTTACCACAGCGCCTTCAACAGAGATGTGACCGTGAATAATTAATTGCCTAGCTTGCTTTGCAGTTGAAGCTAAGCCCTGTAAGTAAACCTGAGTTTGTAATCTTCTGTCAAGAATATTTTCAGGAGTCATCCTTAGAACATCTTCTAAACCAGATTCCTGATCTAACAATCCTAATCTGTTAAGTTTTGATAATAAAAGATTTTTTTCTTTTTGTGCCTGTTCGTCACCAGAAGTAGCGGTAAGTTTTCTGGCCTGCCTTCTCATGCTTCTAATTTTTGTATTAGCCCTCCAAATTTCCTTTTTATTTTTAAGGCCATATTGGTGAATCAATGTTCGTTCTTCTTCAATTCTAATTTTTTGCCACGGATGAGAAGGGGTGTTGTAATGTTTACTTGGAAATTTTGGATCACCCATATTTTTCTAGACTCCTTTTCTCTTACTAACGCCTAATGCTAATCCTTTGCGACCATTAGAATAGGTTCTTTGGCCACGAACCTTATGTCCAGAAGCATGTCTAATTCCTTTGTAAGACTTTACTTTCTTCATTCTATTTACATCATCTTCATTTAACATTTTCAAATCAATACTAACAGGATGTATATCTTCACCAGAATCATAATCATTTTGCCTATTCAAAAGCCATTTTGGAACATAGTCACTTATGTTTTCTATAGCATCTTCAATATTTTTTATTTCCTTATCAGAAAGTTTTCCGGCAAGAACTTCCGAATCTAAATTAAGTTTATTAATGATAGCATTACTAATTCTTAATCCTATTCCTCTTATAGATGTTAGTGCATACGCTAAACGTTCCTCACCTGAAACATCTGAGTTGGCTATGCGAATAATATATTTGAAATCAGGGTCATCTGACATGTTTTATTCCTGGAATATAATCCAGAGTTTGCGCCACTCGAGCACCCTATTTATATGCTTTTGTTGAAATAATCGTTAATTGCTGTCATGGGTAACTATTAATATGGCGTAAATAAGTACAAAAATAATGAAGAAGGTTACATTGCTTTTTGCCATTCTGATACTTTCAGTCTTAGCTTCTGGAGCGTATGCATATACTGAAGGTACGTTTGATGAGATACTTGGACTTGAAGATGATGATGATAATGATGATCAGCTTGAGTCAGAAAATCAGCCTCCTGTCGCAAAGATTACACCTCCAAACCCTAAGATTCAGATTAATGAGACAATTTTATTTTCCGGCTCTGGTTCTACAGACCCTGATGGTGATGAATTGACATATGTGTGGTCTTTTGAAGACGATTCAAAGAATTATGAAGGAATGGATATTGAGCGTAATTACCCTGAAAAAGGAGAATATCTCGTGACTTTAGAAGTTACAGATTCAACTGGTTTATCTCATAGTAGTGAAACAACGGTTTTAGTTGTAGAAGATTATCATGATGAGCAAAGTGGAAATGTTAATGGAAATGATGATACGGAAAATATAGAATTTCCTGTAAACAGTGGTTTTGTTAGTGTTAGAATAGAATTCAGTTTGGACTCAGCTAGTATTAACCCTTTGGAAGACTCGAGAGTTACATTAAGACTTACTGATGCTGATGGTGTAGTAGTAGATGAAGAAAACGATATGGGTGAAGACGATGACGGCGTCTGGACTTATGATTCTAGTGATTTGAGTTCTAATGGTGAATATGTTTTCACTATAGAAAGTGAATCCGGAAGTATGGATTTTTACGTTACCATCGACGTTGCATATTAGCATTTTTCCATTACCATTATATTTCTAGTTAGCGACTTGTGAATGTACCATTCAAATCGGTATAGCATTCTAAAATTTTTATTTTGAGCTAATTCAGGTTTTGAAATAGCCATTACTAGTCTTTGTCCGGACTTTAATTTTTTACTAAATAGAGATAGACTGCGTAGCATTAGTTCATCTACACCTTCACCCTGAGTGGTAGTAGATATTCCATATGGAGGATCAGTTACTATAGCATCAATCTCACAATCCTCAAGTTTTTGAATATCACCTTTGATAATTTCAGCAGTCAAATTGTAGTGCTTTAGATTGCCAGTACTATAATCTGCCATTTTATCTAGAATATCTATACCTATTCCCTCGATTTTCATATCGGCTATTTCAATTAATATCCCTCCAGTTCCACAGAAAGGATCTATTATTTTGCGGCACCAATCTGATAAATTTTCTAGAGTGCTTTTACCCTTTATATGACCTTCATGTGGTAATATACCAAGATCTTCAGCAT
>CACALG010000058.1 GCA_902533295.1 uncultured marine group III euryarchaeote
TACCCATAAGCTATTACCCCCTTCGCTAATCGGTGGCAAATGGTTTATCAAAAAACATGGTAAAGTACATAACAAATAGAAAAGACAAAGAAGAAGTTCTGAATGGGTTTGAACCTTTGATTGAGAAATGGTTTAATTCAAAATTTGATGATTTGACACCTCCACAATCTATGGCAGTTCCATTAATACACAAGAAAGAAAATGTACTTGTTTCTAGCCCTACAGGTTCAGGTAAGACACTGACGGCTTTTCTTAGTATACTTAATGATTTTTTAAAAATTCATCGCGAGAATGAATTAGAAGATGGCGTACATGCAATATATATTTCACCTCTAAAAGCGCTAGCAAATGATATTGATCGAAATTTAAAACAACCTTTGGACGAGATGATGGTGCTTGCTGAAAAACTTGAAATGGATGTTCCTGAGATTAAAGTCGCCGTAAGATCTGGTGATACTTCGCTCAAAGATAGAGCTAAAATGGTTAGAAAACCCCCGCACATTTTGATAACGACGCCTGAAAGCCTAGGTTTATTATTATCATCTAAGAAATTTAGAGACCATTTTAGAAAAACAAGATACATCATACTAGATGAAATACATGATTTAGCAAATAACAAAAGAGGTACACACCTTTCTTTATCTGTAGAAAGATTAGCTCAGATTATAGATAGTGAACCTGTAAGAATTGGATTATCTGCAACTCAAGCTCCAATAGAAGATATTGCCGGATTCTTAGGAGGATATGAAAATGGAAAACCTCGGCCCGTAAATATAGTAGATGTAAAAGAGAGAAAACATCTTGATCTCAAAGTTCTTTGTCCTGTTGACAATTTAACTCTACATTCCACTGAAGTGATAAATTCAAAAATGTACGATTTACTTGTTGATTTGGTTAACGACCATCGAACGACATTAATTTTTACAAACACAAGGGCTGGGACTGAATCTATTGCTGTACAATTAAAGGAGAGAGGCATTGAGAAACTAGCCGCCCATCATGGTTCGTTGTCAAAAGAAATGAGGCTGGATGTTGAAGAAAAATTGAAAGCTGGTGAAATGGATGTTGTTGTGTCATCAACAAGTCTTGAATTGGGAATAGATATTGGATATGTAGACTTAGTTGTTCAGATTGGATCTCCAAAATCAATTGCTAAGGGTTTGCAGAGAATAGGAAGAGCGGGACATGCTTTGAGGGCAATCTCTAAAGGAAGGTTGGTCGTTTTTGACCCTGACGATTTAATCGAATGTGCAGTTTTAGTTAAATCTGCATATGATGGTCAAATCGATCGAGTTTCCATCCCTGAAAAAGCAACTGATGTTCTTGCCCAATCGATAATTGGGATGTCATTAGATCGTAAGTGGGACAGTGATGAGATGTATGAGTTAGTAAAATCAGCTTATCCTTATCGTAACCTTTCAAAAAATGAATTTTTAGATGTTTTAGAATTTCTCGGTGGCACTTCACTTGAAAATCATGGAGTTTATCCAAAAATATGGTATGATAAAAATGAAAACGAAATTGGAATAAAAAGAGGTTCGCGCCAAATATACAATATGAATATTGGAACAATTCCTCAAGAAATAAACTATACTGTGGTTTTAGAAGGTAGAGGAGTACAGCTTGGAAATCTTTCTGAAAAATTCGTTGAAAATTTATCTAAAAATGATATTTTTGTTTTAGGAGGAAGAACCTATCAATTCATAGAATCGAACCGGTCTACTGTAGTCGTAAAGGATGGATTAGGAAGAAAACCTACTGTTCCTTCATGGTCTGGAGAAATGCTTCCTCGTTCCTTTGACTTATCAGAAGCGGTTGGTAAATTTAGGGCAGATGTTGAAAAAAAATTAGAATTAGCAGAGGAAGAAGTTATACAGTGGCTTGAAGATGATTTTAGATTAGATAAAGGAGCTGCAAAAACTGTATTGTCTCATCTTGATGAACAAAAGAAAATTTGTGGATTTGTACCTTCTGATAAACATTTGATGGTTGAAGGTTACCTAGATAATAGAGGAAGAAGTGGTGCAATCTTTCATTTTCCATTCGGGAGGAGAGTTAATGATGCACTAGCAAGAGCTTTTGCTTTCCAATTGGGCAAAGAAGTTGGAAGTAGTGTCAGAATTTCCCTTAGTGATGATGCCTTCCTTTTAACTTTTCCAAGTAGGTTGGCAATTGAAGGAATAGCAGATAGACTAATGCCGCAAGCCTTAGAACCATTATTAAGAAAAGCTATAACAAATACAGAAATTTTTGCTCAACGATTCAGACATTGTGCTAATCGTTCATTTATGGTTTTAAGAAATTACAAAGGAAGAGAGATATCCTTACCAAGGCAACAACTCCG
>CACALG010000059.1 GCA_902533295.1 uncultured marine group III euryarchaeote
ATGGTAATTATAAGTATAGCAAAGGGGTGATATTTTTGCAATTAATCGTCGATGTTCATCATTAAAAGGTTCATCTGATTTGGAGTTAACAAGAACTACATTTAGAGGAGGTGCCACAGAGTTGTTAGGGGAGTCCCTTTTAAGGGGGTTTATTCATAGGTTTGATTAGAAATTTGAGGCCAAATATTGACTCCTGAAAATACAGATACAATTTTGAAGATAAGCTTGGAGAAAGAGATGCGGAAATCCTATCTGGATTACGCTATGTCAGTCATAGTAGGTCGAGCTCTTCCTGATGCTAGAGATGGACTAAAACCAGTTCATCGCAGAGTTCTTTATGCTATGAAAGAGATGGGTTCAGGTTCTAGATCTCCATACAAAAAATCTGCAAGAATAGTAGGAGATACGATGGGTAAGTATCACCCGCATGGTGATCAAGCAATTTATGATACCATGGTTCGAATGGCTCAGAGTTTTTCCTTACGTTACCCGTTAGTTGATGGTCAAGGAAATTTTGGTTCTATTGATGGAGATAAAGCAGCAGCTATGCGTTATACTGAATCTCGCTTAGCAACAATTGCAGATAGTGTTTTATCAGATTTAGATGAGGAAACTGTTGATTTTAGAGACAATTATGATGGTTCATTGCAAGAACCTACTGTTCTTCCGGGACTTTTACCCGGTCTTTTGGTGAATGGATCATCAGGAATAGCAGTTGGTATGGCTACGAATATGGCGCCACATAATCTTTCTGAAATCTCCGAAGCACTGAATCTTATGATAGATAATCCGGAGACGACATTGGCCGAAATTATGAATGTTTTACCAGGTCCTGATTTCCCAACTGGAGGAGCAATTATGGGTCGTAAGGGAATTTTTGATGCATATAGTGAGGGGCGAGGTTCTGTAAAGATTAGAGGTAAAGTTGTACATGAATCTACTGAAAAGAATGAATATTTGATAGTTACAGAAATTCCTTTTTTAGTTCAAAAAAATAGATTATTAGAAGATGTTTCTAAGATGGTCAGAGATAAGAAAATTGAAGGTATCAGAGATATTAGAGACGAATCTGATCAAAAAGGAATGAGGGTTGTTTTTGAACTTAAGAGAGATGCCTCACCTATAATAGTTGAAAATCAATTATACAAGCATTCAGTTTTAGAAACTAGTTTTGCAATTAATAATGTTGCACTTGTCAAAGGTCAACCAAGACGTATGGGAATCATAGAGCTTTTACAAGTCTATTTAGACCACCGTAAGGAAATTATTACACGAAGAACACAGTATCGATTGAAAAAGGCCGAAGAAAGAGCTCACATTGTTGAGGGGCTATTACTTGCCTTATCAAAATTAGATAAAGTAATTGCATTTATTAGAAAAGCTGCAGGGAGAGAGGCAGTTATTGAAGGCTTACAGAAAAATTTTAAACTTAGTAAAATTCAATCCAAAGCTATAGCTGATATGCGACTTTATCAATTATCACAACAAGATGTTCAAGAAAGGGAAAAAGAGCTAGAAGAACTAAAGAAAACAATGGATGATTTAAAATCAATTTTATCAGATTCAGCCAGAGTTTCCGCAATAATTAAAGAAGAATTATCAGATATGAATGATAAATATGGTGATGAAAGAAGAACATTAATTTCAGATTTTGACGGAGATTTAGCTACAGAGGATTTGATACCTCGCTCACAAGTAGTAGTGATGCGAACCCATGAGGGATACATTAAGCGAGTAGGTTTAGAAGAATACCAAGCACAAAATCGTGGTGGTAAGGGCCGTATTGGAATTAAAGCTAAAGAGGGAGATTTCCCAGTTGAATTATATTCTATGAGTTCCCATGACCATCTACTCTTCTTTACGACTTCAGGTAGTATGTATTTTTTGAAAGCTTGGCAAATACCTGATGTTTCTAGATATTCTAAGGGAACTCCTTTGGTTCAACTCTTACAAAAATTGGATGAAGGTCGTCAATCAAAAGATGAAAAAGTATTATGTATGCTTCCAGTAGCAAATATTAGCGGTGATGGGCATTATTTCCTATTTGCAACAAAGAACGGAATAATAAAGAAGACTAGATTAGAAGAATATTCTTCAAGAATTCAAAGAGCATGGGCCCGAGATCAAGGATTTAGGGCAATTACATTAAAGGAGAATGATGAATTGGTTGGTGTTGATATTTCTGAGGGAGATAGTCAGGTTATGCTCGCTACTAAAGGAGGAATGGCGAATCGATTCTCAGAAGGTGAAATTCGAATTGTAGGTAGAAATGGCCAAGGTGTTATTGGAATGCGTTT